>JAABSK010000233.1 GCA_011390435.1 Desulfobacteraceae bacterium
GGCAAAAGCAGCGTGGCCGGCCTGGCCCTGTATGTCCAGCCGGATGCTCAGATTGCCTTTCCGGCCGGTGACAATTTCATTGTTCAGGCCTCCGGCTTCCAGAACCAGACCCATCCGGCTTTCTCTGGCAAGTGTTCGGATGGTCTGGCTGGAGCTTGGTGATCCAATTTCTTCGTCTGAGTTGAACACAAAGGTGATCGACGGCCGCTGGTCCGCCTTAAGGACACTCCACAGGGCTTTGATGGCAAAAATACCCACCACAAGACCCCCTTTCATGTCTGCAACACCCGGTCCATAGCAGTTTGTATGGTCCTGTCTGAAAAAATTGAAAGCGGTATCTTCCGGAAACACCGTGTCCATGTGGCCGACCAACAGGATGGGTTTTGCAGCAGGATCAGTACCTGAAAACCGGGCAATGAGATGATCGCCATAGTCGCTTTGGCGGATACGCTCACAGGCAAAACCCATGTCTGTCATGACAGGGGCAATCGTCCGGCTGACCCGGTCAATGCCGGGTTTGTTTCCTGATCCGCTCTGGATGCAGACCAGCTGCTCCAGAAGATGCAGCATCTGAGCCTTGCGGGAATCCAGAAATGCGCTGATCCGGTGGTGGATATCCATTGCTGCCTATTGTTTCTTAAAAGAAAAATTCATATCTGCATAGGTTTTGGCATCTGCGTCCGGGTATTGTACCACTTCGTTGTTCCAGGGTTTTTTCAGTACCACGGTCCCATCAAAAATCGACTGGACATTGCTTTTGTGCAGGGGGATTTTTCCGCCGGCAGTGGCAATGTAACGGGGAATGGCATCGCCTGAGATATTGCCGTACATGCTTTCAACAATATCCCGGCCCACTTCCACCGGCACCCTGAAGTGGGAAAACTGCGGGTTCCGGTATGAGCAGTTGAAAATATAATAGGGCCGCACATAATTTTCCTGGATGGTTTCACACAGCTTCCACATCTTTACGCGGGTGTCATTGATGCCTTTGAGAAGAACCGCTTGATTCAATACCGCTGATACCTGGCGGGAAATCTTTTTGAAGGCCTGGCCGGAAAGAGGGGTGATCTCCTGGGCTGTGTTGATCTGGGTCACCACCCTGAGCGGTTTTTTGTCGTTGCTTTGGGCCAGGATGTCCAGCAGCTCATTGTCTACCCGCTGGGGCGCGGTTACGGGAATCCGGGTCCCCAGCCGTTTCATCCGGACATGGTCAATCCCGTCCAGGGCGGACAGAATCTTTTTGATGACGGCATTGGGCAGGACAAAGGCATCCCCGCCGGTAATGAGCACATCCCGTATGCGTGGGTTGCTGCGGATATAAGTGAGCGCTTCTTCATAGGCCTGGTCTGAATAGATCCGGTCTTTTTTGCCGATATGGGCAATCCGCAGGCAGTGGGTGCAGTACATGGCGCACATGTTGGTGGCCTTGATCGTCACCACCCGAGGATAGAACTGATCAATCAGTCTTGCCGGTGAATGATCTGCTGCCACCGGCGGAATCTCCTCACCGCTGTTGTTCATCATTTCACTGGTGGGTACAGATTGGAGCAGGATCGGATCATTCGTCATACCCTGGCGGATCAGGCTGGCATAGTAGGGGGTCAGGCGCATGCGGTAGGTCTGAGTGACATGAGCCACTTCTGAGATAACTGCTGCCGGAAGCTGGATAATGTCTGCCAGATAATCCACTGAGTCGATACAGTGCCGGAGCTGTCCGGAATAGGAATTCCAGTCATCTTCGCCCATGCCCAGCCGGGTTTTGATCTTTTCTTTGTTTTCCAGAAGCTCATCCCAGATTTCGATTCCACTGGGAGCAAGGGCGGTTTTCTGGTCCAGGTACTGGTCCACCCGCTCAATCGCATCCTGAACAATGGGGCGTGCGCGGTGAACCCGGCCGCCGATGGACACGCTGTGTTCGTCAATTTCCTGATGTTTCAGTGCAAGGGTGATGAGATCTGCCGGGTCCAGGCCCAGGGTTCGTGGGGATACCTTATATTTGGTGTGCAGATCTGCCAGCCGGGAAAACAGCGCCACGATGGGGGCGGTCAGATGCTGTGATTTTGCAGCATCTGCCAGCTGGGAGATCTCTGTTTTCAGGCTGTCGGACGGCAGCGGAGCGGTTCCGCTGGACAATTGGTCAAAAAAATCACGGGTGAACAGGTCAAGCTGCTCATACGCAGGTTGGGTCGGCATGGTTTTCCTTTCTTTGGTTCTGTCTGGTGACTGTCAATTCAATGGTTTTACGTCCCTGGTCAATGCCCTGTGCGACGCTTTCGTGATCATGGCCCAGGGCAACCACGCGGGCGAGGAATGATCCGGCAGCAACATCGACATCAGCACCTGGATGTTCAAGGATCAGAAAATCTTTTTTCAGGCGGCTGGAGGCGATTTTTTCAAATGCCTGCTGTTCGCAGGTGTTCTGGGGAATATAGTTGCCGGTTCTGATGTCCTGGTGAATTTTAAAGTTGTAAGTGCCCCAGTGGATGACTGTATTCAGATCCGCAGGCGGTTCCACTGTGTGCGGCGGAAAATTTCCGTGAACAACGGCATAGTATTCAAGTTCGGTCAGATCAGGGGAACCCGGCGGCAGGATCTGATCCAGTGTGCAGCAGAATTCCAGGGTGGTGCCCTGTTTTCTGGCATTGATTTCCAGAAAATAGATCAATCCCTGTTCGGTGACAATATAGTCACATCCGAAGATGCCCCGGTATCCGGCAGCCCCCATCCATCTGCCCACATTTCGGGTATGGTATTTCAGGGTTTCAACTGTTTCCGCATCCAGAACAGAAGGATAGGTTGAGCCGGTAAAGCGGTTGCCCCCTTCGATGCGCTGGTCTGCGACGCCTGCGATATAAACCTCTGTGGGGCCGGCAACAACTCCCAGAACAGTGGGGTCATGGGTGTGGGGCATAAACCGGGTGACCACATAGGTGTCGTCCTGGTCGAGGAATTTGTTCTGGATATCGGTTTTGCAGGAGGCGACAATACTGTTAACACCCGCGGCACTGTAGGCTTTTGTGACAAAGATGCCATTGATCCAGGTCTCTCTGAGCCGGTCTGTGGCCTGAATCATGGCATCATATCCCCGGCAGATTTCAAAATCCACCACCGGCAGGATACTGCTGAGCGCCGGCAGCTGAATGGCCTTGCTGTTGAGTTTCCGGGCCAGGCCCTTGTCCGGTCCCAGGATACTTACGCCGGGGATGCGGTCCAGTGTCATCTGCTGGATGCTTTCAAACAGATATACAAACAGGCTGTCCTGCTGTTTGAGAATCTGGTCCACCAGGGAAAGGACATAAGCGTCTGAAGAGACTGCTGTCATGAATTCTGTTGCCGGAACCCGGCAGCAGAGGGGCTGGGTTTCATACCGGCATTCCGGGTCAGCATCCGGAACAATCACCACGATGTTGTCATAGTTATACTGCTCAAAAACATCCGGAACAATGGCAATGCATTCAAAATTCCGGTTGAATATCCGGCTGAGGCTTCTGGCCAGAAACTGGTTCAGACCGTAATTTTTGATTTCACCGATGTACAGAAAATAGTCGGTATCCTGTTTGAACTCGAAATTCGAGAAATAGGGGGATGGCATGTGTTGTCCTGTTGAAAAAGGGGTTCATGTCTGTAAATATGACAAAAACGCCCCTGTGAAGTCAAGCCAAAACCAACCCTGCTGTCTGTTTTGTTCCGATAGGAAGCAACTGATTTTATCTTGACAAAAAACAAGGGCTTATCTTAGTATTGAACGGCAGTATTCAATAACCTCCAAAAGAATGTAAGCGTGCTGTTCCCTGAAATACCTGTGGAAAGTCAACCTCTAATATGAGAACCATCAGCGAGGGATAATCATGATAAAACGAATTTTAGTCGGTCTTGGCGGAACTCCTTTTACGGCAGTGGCAACCCAGTGTGCCACCGAACTTGGGGATATACACCAGGCACAATTGACAGGTGTAACAATTGTGGATACAGATCACCTGGACAATGTCGGACCGGTTCCGGCAGGTGCTGATGCCTATGCCCAGCGGATGCGGGAAAAGAAAATCAAGGTCACCCAGGAAGGAACCGAGCTTGCCATTTCGCTTTTTAAAAAGCATTGCAGCAGTCAGCAGGTGGTCTGCCGAAGGATCCAGTACGAAAAAGGAGATCCTTTTGAAGCCATGATTGCGGAATCCCGTTTTAACGATTTGACCATCTTTGGTCTTCGCAGTATTTTTGAGTATGGTTTTGTAAAAGACCCGGACAAGGCAATCGTGAAATTGTTGCGGCAGGGGGTTCGCCCGATCCTGGCAGTGGCGGAAAATTATCGTCCTGTTCGCAACGTTTTAGTTGCTGTGAGCAGCGCCATGGAATCTGCCAAGGCCCTGCGGGATTTTCTGCATTTAAATCCCTGGCCTGATGTCCAGATCTGCATGGTGCATTTTCACAGCGGTACGCCATCTGAACCGTTTTTGCTCAATCAGGCATCGGATTATTGTCAGGCGTATGGCTTTGAAGTAAAAACCCATCTGGTGGAAGGAAACCCCAGAACCGATCTGCTTGCTTTTGCCAGAGACCATGAGATTGATCTGATTGTCATGGGCAACAGCTCGGCTAATATCATCCGGCGCAGC
>JAABSK010000234.1 GCA_011390435.1 Desulfobacteraceae bacterium
GAATATCGTCACCAAATACAGACAGCTGGAAATGGTGCATCAGCTGGCTGAAAAACTGGTCCGCACTTATCCGCAGGTTCAATCGGTGATGAATAATATTACCGATGCCAGATCAGGTGTCTCGGCAGGGCAGGAAGAGATCTGCCTTCAGGGAAAAGACCATATTGAAGAAAAACTGGGGGATCTGGCGTTCAAGATTTCCGCAAATTCATTTTTCCAGACAAATACCCGCGCCTGTGAAACATTATATGCCAAGGTGTCAGATTATGCAGCCCTGACAGGAGATCAGACAGTGATTGACCTGTATTCAGGCACCGGAACCATCCCTCTCTGGCTGTCGGGCAACGCCAGGAAAATTTACGGCATCGAAATTGTCAGCAGTGCAGTGGCAGACGCACGGGTCAATGCGCAGAAAAACCAGATTGAAAACTGTCATTTTCTGGAAGGGGATATCAAGGACATTCTGCCTCAGATCACGGATCATCCAGATGTGATGATTATTGATCCGCCCAGGGTCGGGATGCATAAAGAAGTGGTGCAGCAGGTGCTTGCCATTCATCCGGACCGGATTGTTTATGTGTCGTGTAATCCAGCCACGCTTGCCCGTGACCTTGAGCTGCTTTCTCCTGCGTACCAGGTGATGGAAATTCAACCGGTGGACATGTTTCCCCATACCTACCACATTGAATCGGTCGCCCTTCTGATGCGCCAATAGATCAGGCTGGTTCGGAAAACAGACAGGTCAGCACCAGCATGTCATCATCTTTTTCCGCTGAAACTTTATAGGGAAGATTGGCAAACAGTTTTTTCATTCTCTGGTTATTGTGGGAGGTGTATGCCACAAGGCCCTTGATCCCGTTTTCTTTTGCGGCATTGGCCAGTTTCTCCTGGAGGATTTTGGCAATGCCCATGCCCTGGTATTCCTTGGACACGGAAAAGGCAATCTCTGCCATGTTGAGGATGGGATTTTTAAAATATTCCCCCACAGCAATAATTTTTTCAAATCCCAGTTCACCGATGGTGGCCACAATGGTCAGGTCATTGACATAATCGATCTCAAAGGTGGTTTCGATCTGCTCGTGAACAAAGCTTTTTTTCTCGTGAAAAAACCGGGAGACGATATCGCCTTTGTTCAGATTGTAATAATGCTCCTGAACGCTTCGCTCATCAACGGTTCGTGCCGGTCTGAACATGATGGGGATATTGTTGATGGTGATCGTCTCTTCATATTTTAACGGATAAACCCCTTTAATGGCCTGCTTGAATTTTCTGCCCGCATCAATGAGGTCCATCTCTTTTGCTCTTGTAAACAAAAAATCCCTGAAATCCGGATGGGCAATGCTGATGAGTGCCATGGCCCTTTCCTGAAGGGTTTTGCCAAACAGGTTCACCACTCCGTATTCGGTTGCCACGTAATGGACATCTCCCCTGGGAACCACCACGGCAATATCTGACAGAGTCGGCACAATCCGGCTTTGTTTGCCCTGGTCTGTTGTGGACGTCATCATCAGAATGGACTTACCGCCTTTTGACATGGCCGCTCCTCTGGTAAAGTCGAGCAGTCCGTTAATGCCGGTATAATTGTTGAAGGGCAGGGCGTCTGCAGCAGCCTGTCCGGTCAGGTCGATGGCCATGGCCATGTTCAAAGAAACCATTTTGTTGTGCCGGGCAATGATTGATGGATCATTTACATAATCTGATGGATGAAATTCAATGGAAGGGTTGTCATCGATAAAGTCATACAGCAGTTCTGATCCAACCGCACTGCCGGCAACAATTTTTCCATTGTTAAACCCCTTTTTCCGGTTGGTGATCACCCCCATGGAAAACAGACGCATCATGCCGTCGGACAGGTATTGAGAATGAACACCAATATCATTTTTTTCCGATAGACACAGCATATTGGCTTCATTTGTCACCCCTAAGCTTGCCTGGATGGTAGACCCGTCCTCGATCAGGCGGGAAATGTGTTTGGCAATGGTGTTGGCGGCTTCAAGTTCCGGAAGCGGTGTGATGGTCAACAGCGGTTCGTCAAATTCCACAATATGATCCACATCATTCACATGAATGAAGCTCCTGCCGAGGACCCGTGGCATTTTTGAATTGACCTGGCAGATCACAATATCTGCAGATTCACAGGCGGCCAGTGTGATGTCAACAGAGACACCAAGGCTCATCCACCCGAAATCATCCGGTGGCGATGCCTGAATCAGGGCGGCATTGAGGGGCATCATTCTGGACTTGAACAGGTGAGGGATCTGGGACAGATTGATCGGGGTCATGAAGCGTTTGTTCCGCTGAATAATGCTTGGTGATGCTGACCCCAGGTAAAACGAGCGGATGTTGAATTTCTGTGAATGAGACTGGTTGGCAATCAGGGTGAGGGGCCCGCTTTCAATGCTCATGAGCCGGACAATTTCAAGGTCGGTAAATCGTGCGCTGGCATCGGAAAGGGCCTGGACCAGGTGACAGGGTTCGCCGCAGGAGGATCCGATAAAAACCCGCTGTCCTCTGCGGATGTGCTGCAGAGCGGTTTCAGCAGTGGTTCGCTTCTGGACATAACTGTCTGCCCAATAGGTCGATTTCGGCATGAAAGTATCCTTGGTTTGAGTTGTAAGAAAGTGTAAACTGTTTTGATCAAAAAATCAAAAAAATTACAGCGTTGATGGATATTCCACTTGAAAAATTTTTTTTCATGGCTTAATATTGATCACTGCTCATTGATCGCGAAATCTTAAAATTCCAGAAGTGAACTCTTTTATTTATCCGCTCGGTAATTCCTGAATTGTCTGTTGTCTGATACAAAAACAGTTTTTGAGACACAAATGTATAGCTGTTTTGCTGTTTACAGTGCAAAATAATTTTTTCAGCAGGCGTGAAACCGGAGAATGGGTCCTGAATAAAGTTTTTTTATGGTGTGGCACATGGATTGCATATTTCATGTTTAGTTTATCTGGATATCCCGCATGGGGCTGGATAGAAGACCAAAGGAGAAATGCAATGAACCGCTATCCCTCTGAAACAAAAAAAACATTCGGCAAACGCGTCAAACCTGTTTATTGTGCGGTTAAATCTCAAAACGAACTGTATTATCAGATGGCATCCATATTCCGGCAGCTGAATAATAAGGAGCTTTTCATGGCCCGGAATCTATTTAACAGAAATGGTCAGGTGGTACCTTTTGACCTTTTTTCTGGAAATTCTTCCGTAAATCACCTATGATTATTTTTATTGTCGTTGTTTGTTCATGATCATTATTTACGCTTTTACGCTGGCTAAATCCATCGTAACATCGTCAACAATAAACCAAAAATATGTAAAAGGAGAGTCAAATGGCTGAACAGCTTGGGATTTACAAATGTAGCAAATGCGGAAACATCGTACAGGTCCTTCATGGAGAAGAACCACCGGTAATGTGCTGTGGAGAGGCAATGGATCGACTGGTTGAAAACACTGTCGATGCCGCCAAAGAAAAACATGTTCCGGTCATTGAAACAATTGATGGCGGTTATGTGGTGAAAGTCGGCAGCGTTCCCCACCCCATGGGCAGTGATCACTATATCGAATGGATTGAACTGACATCGGAGGATGGCATGTTTATCCAGCGGCAGATGCTGACCCCCACCAGCCAGCCGGAAGCGACATTTAAAACCGATGCCAAAAAGGTTGTGGCAAGGGAGTATTGCAATCTTCACGGCCTCTGGAAAGGCTAAGCTTTTTTAGCCAGTGTAATGGCGCAAAAAAACCCGCTGCTTTTTTTTGCAGCGGGTTTTTTTATATCATAACGATGGTTCGTTCCGGTTTAGACCAGGTCTTTGTACTCGGTCAACTTTCCTGCGAGCAGGCGGATGTGCCGCATCTCTTCCTTAATGATTTCATCGATTTTGGATTTCCCCAGTTTTTCAGGAATCATTTCCTTCATTCCCAGATAAAAAGTGATGGAATCTTTTTCTGCCTGAACAGCAGCGCTTAAAATGCTTTTCAGGCTGTTGTCCGGCCGCTCTTTTTCAAAAAAAACCCGGGTGTCGGCAAGGGCTTTGATATAAAGGATGTTTTCATCTTCAGGATCAAAGGTGGAATTGAAGCTTTCATTTTCTGCCAGCTCCTTGAGCATGGCCGCAAATGTAATTTCATGCTCATCTTCCATTGCGGCAAGTTCAAGCAAAAAATCTTTATGAACGGATTCGTCCACTGTTTTTGCCGCATCCCGGTAAAAGATAGCACCGTTTTGTTCTATTTTGATGGCAATTTCAAAAATATCTTTTGCGTTAAAATCGTTGGGCATTTTTCCTCCATGGCATCTGTTTTGTCAAATCTAAAGTAATTTATTTTTCAGTGTTTCAGCAATTTTTACACCCAAATCAAAACAATGGTGTAAATCTGTTTCATCCGGCACATATTCAACTTTGAGGCCGTCGTCAATAATATCCAGTTTCATTTCAGCAAACTCTTTGTTCAGGAGTTTTACGGCTTCACCGCTCCATCCATAGGATCCGAAAGCAGCTGCGATTTTATTTTGCGGCCTCAAGCCCTTCACATAGGTCATGACATCGGCAATCACCGGAAAGACATTGTTGTTCAGTGTGGGTGAACCC
>JAABSK010000235.1 GCA_011390435.1 Desulfobacteraceae bacterium
AATCACCTTGACGTGGTCATCTTTCGCCTTTGCCACGGCATGCTTGAACCGGTCGATTTCCCGGGAGACCTGTTCGTTGCTGATACGGTATCGCTTGACAATATTGACCCCTTCCCGGTCGACAATATAGGCCTTTCCGATACAGATTCCCGGCGAGCCGCTGATCCCGTTGATAACTGTCTGTTCTGGCTGTGACATATTCATGCTCATGCTTCCCCGAATCCCTCGTCAAAAAACCCCACAACCTGATCAAGAACCGCCATATCTTCCGGTGTTTCAATTTCCACTTCAACTGATGTGCCCTTGACCGCGCACAGGGTCAGAATGTCAATAATACTGGCGGCATCAACAGTGGCGGCGCTGGTGCGCAATGTAACCTGCCCTTTTGCCTGGGCAGTCATCTGTGCAATTTTGGAAGCCGGCCTTGCATGCATTCCAAGCGCATTTTTTACGATGGTTTTTCGGGTAATTTTCTGGTTGCTTTTCAAAATAGTTCTTTCTTGTGGAAAAAAGTTACTTCTCTTTATCTCTTTCCTGAAAAAAAGTCAATCAAGGTCACCGCCTGTTTCTTTTGACTCAGCCAACGGCTTATGGTAAAGTCATGGCTTCCAAAAATTCATCAAAGGCGCCCATACGCTGCCGATTGCATCTTTAACTACTATAAGAAAGGTTTGGAACTTATCAACATGAAAAAAAAAATTACTGCCAATGGAAAATATCCGATCAGCGAACTCAAGTCCGGTGAAGCCTGGCGCCTGTTCAAAATCATGGGAGAATTTGTGGAAGGCGTTGATTCTCTGCACGGTATCGGGCCTGCTGTCACGATATTCGGTTCTGCAAGAACACCATCCAGCCATCCATATTATAAGATGGCCCAGGACCTTGCCGCACGGTTTGCCAAAAACGGATACGGCATTATCACCGGTGGCGGCGGCGGCATTATGGAAGCCGCCAACAAAGGGGCTTCTGAAGAAGGCGCAGAATCTGTCGGGCTGAACATCACCCTGCCCTTTGAACAGGCCCCGAACCCATATGCCACCACCCAGGTGGAATTCAAATATTTTTTTGTCAGAAAAGTGATGTTTTTACGACATGCCCAGGCCTGTATCATCATGCCTGGCGGATTCGGCACCATGGATGAACTGTTTGAAACCCTCACCCTGGTACAGACCCACCGTATCAAAAGAATCCCGATCATTCTCATGGGCGTTGACTACTGGCAGGGTCTGCTCCAGTGGCTGACAGACACCTTTATCAAAGAAAAAATGATTTCGGAAACCGACATGGAACTTCTTCATCTGCTGGACGACCCGGATAAAGTCGTTCAGTGTGTCATGGACTTTCATCAGGAAAAATAGACTGCACACAGCATTATCTGGCCATACCCTTTGAAAAATAGTACGCCGTATTCAAGGGAAATTTGTCTGTGCCGATCCGCTTGAGAATGTCCTGTCTGACCGCTTCCATTGACAGAAATCCCTTTTCCACATACGCGGACCGGCAATGCATCTCACCCCAGGAGTTCATGTAAATAGCCGTGTATTCCGTTATCCTGGACTGCTGACGGGGAGCGTAAAAATTCAGGGAAATAAACAGACAGACCAGCTGGCTTTTCATCAGCAGCTGATCAAACCGGACAGGATTTTTAAGCACCGGCCTGAAAAAGTCATACATGGTCTGATACAGTTTGCGGACATCATCAAACGTCACATAGGTGGGGTTGGGCACCAGATTAATAATGGTCTCTTCGGTGTAAAGGCTGTTGTTGATCAGCCAGGCACCGATCTCTTCAATGGTATGGGCCTTGACAAGGGACTCCTCCTGGCTGCCCGATGCCCGCGACTGCCGGTTCACCAGGTTCCATGTGCCCGCTCTGGCCCGGCCTTTGATATACTGCAGATGAAGTCCCTGGAAATGGCGGCCGCTCCTGGACACCAGCAGGACTTTCTCCACCTTGCCCGGCTGTTTTGAAAATTCAATAAAGATTTTCCTGCCCAGTACGGTCCGGTCTTCCGGACTGATCTGGGATTTGCCCTGAAACATGTGTTCAAAGGCGCTGTTAACGGTTTTATATTTTTGAATCATATATTTTTCAATGGTGGTGGACAAACGGATGATGTCACCGTACTGCCATGTTTTAAAGTTGCCGATGCGGAACACATCTTCTTTTTCCCAGCCCCATTTGCGCATGCATTTTTCCAGCAGGATCTTGCGAAGCCCGAACACAGTATTGTCGATCTGTGAATCCTTTGAAATCTCAAGCTTCAAAAAAAAACAGGTGATCAGCAGGTTCACCGACCTGCTGTCCTTTCCGGATGAATAGTATTTCAATAAATTTTCCAGCAGGATATAATAGGAATCGTTCTGGGCCAGCCGCAGCTGGGTACCAGAATTCATCCATTCATCCTTGTACTGGTTGCACAGCAGTGGTGCCTTGCCATATTCATAAATATATTTTTCCAGCAACGCCATCTTGATCACGGATTTAAAGGGACTTTTGAGCCACTTGAACATCTGCCAGATGGAAGCGCCGTAATATTCACTGGAGGATATGGCATGGATATCTCCAAGATCCATGTACCGAAGCAGGTTGGAAAACAGTCCCAGGCGTTTGAGAATACTGTTGTAGTAATGAAGGCTGATCGCTGTCGGCAGCACTGCCCACAGCGGAATTTTTCCCGCCACATGGATCATGGTCCGGTAAAATTCCTCTTTGAGCAGCCGGGCCTGGGCAGATCCTGAGCTTTCAATGGTGGAATCCCCAAAATCGTTGTCCCTGGCCCGGTGGATATCCACAAGGAAAAAGGTCACCTGGAGTTCAAATTGTTCAGCCACCATTTTTTCCATTTTTTCCAGCTTGCCCTGCAGCAGTCCGATTGCTGCAGCATCGATTTTGTCACCGTCAATGCACACCCAATAATCAATATCCGAATCCGATGTCTGGGCAAGGGACCCCACGCTTCCAATAGTGAAAAGCCCTTCAATAGCCGGATCTGTGCTGCGGCGGGCAACAAAGCCCGATTCTGCAGTATATTTTTTCAATACATCCTGGGTTTCCAGATCCGGAATGTAATCAAAAATGCCACAGGGTGTGTCTGGCAGGTCATCTTCAATGCCGGGAAACGGAATGTTCTCGTGCAGCAGGCAGGGAATGATCTGAAACAGATCTGCCTGGCGGGGTTTGAAAATATCAAACGCCGTGAGCTGGCTGAGCTGGTTCTGTTTTAAAAACTTTCTCTCCCCGTAATGGATGAACTCGCAGAACATGAGCATGTTGATCTCTTCCACAATGGATTTTTCCATTGCAGGCATATCACTGAATGACAACTGAAATGCCCTGGCATTAAAGTCGATCTCATCCATTCGCGCAACAGCTTTGGAATGGGAGGGAAACCGGCAGAACCTGGCGTTTACGCTTGAAAAATCGGTCTGGTTCATGGTGGAAGTGACAAAAGAAACCGCTGAAATCCTGGAAAAGGCAAACGAGGAAAACGACAGGTTGGCACGGTTAAAAGAGGTCTTGGAAATCACGCACTGGCACAAGGATGCATCAATCAGCCGGGCTGCGTTAAAGTTACAGTTAAAAAACGACGCGCCTTGAAAACTGGTGTTCTTGAACACCGCGCCTCCGGCATCCACATTGATCAGCACGGCGCCGTCAAAATTTGCCGCCTCGACAACGGCTGAACGCATGTCAACATCGTAAAAAATACAGCCGTTAAAACCGGTCTGTCCGAATGTTGCGCCGGACAGATCACAATTGTGAAAAATGCACCGGGAAAAATAGATCCCCTTTGATAAAAATGATTTTCCAGACAGATCCAGACGAAAAAAGATGTCAGATTCAAAGTGGAGCCGCTCACCAGGTTTTCCGGATTTCAGAAGATCCAGTTTTTTCTGGGTTCCGGTTGAAAAAAATTTTTTCAACAGCCCTTTTCCCTCCTGGGAACGCTTCTCAACCTGCTGAACAACCGGATCAAACCGGGTTTCAATATCCTGCTTTTCCTGGCTCAGCAGCTGCTTTGTCTTTTCGATAAACTGCGTAATCCCCATCCGGAAAGCATCTTTGGAATCATTGTCATATTTTTTCAATATCCGCACCACCCGTTCCGGGCGCTTTTTGATCATTCCGAAAACACAGGCCAGGTTTGCCTCTGAATTGGTTGAAAAATACGTGTCCTTGTTGAGAGCGATATCCTGTAAAATAAAAAAGGAAAGCTTGGACAGCTCGGAGATCTCTATAAAAAGCTGCGGCATCAAAGACGGGTATGTTTTTCTGACAAAAGCCAGGATAGCATACACCGGATGCTTCCCCGACACCACAAGGGCTTTGAACGCGTGTATTGCCTCGGCATCATCACCATCACAAAACCGCAGGGATATCGGATCATAAAGCTCAGGATAGGTGCCCATGGATGAATTTTCAATCACGTGATACACGGCAATCCTGACTTTTCTGACCTGGCTTTGTGTGAGAAGATCGATCAGAATCCGGGGTGAAATCCTGCTGGTGATCATGGACAGTGCCTTGAGACCCAGAACCTGAAGCTCGGGAGAAGGTGAAACCAGCTCGTTTTGAATGATGGC
>JAABSK010000023.1 GCA_011390435.1 Desulfobacteraceae bacterium
TTCGACCAGTTTCTGGTGATTTCTCTGGACGGTACAGTCCCTTTCATCAAAGGCAAACACATTGTTGTACCGGTCTGCAATCACCTGGATCTCAATATGCCGGACATGGGTCAGCAGTTTTTCAACATAGATCCGGGGATTACCAAAAGATGCCTGTGCAAGAACCGATGCCTTGGAAAATGCCGATTCCAGGTCATCCATATCATAGACTTCATAAATCCCCCTTCCACCGCCACCACCTTCTGCTTTCAGCATTACAGGCAGGCCGATCTCCATGGCAATCCGTCTGGCCTCATCCACCTCCACTGAATCTTTTGATCCGGGGACAACCGGCACATTCAGCTGTGACGCCAGCTCTCTGACCTGAACCTTGTTTCCCAGAATCTGCATGGGCTCTGTGGGCGGTCCGATAAACAGAATACCGGCATCCTCACACTTTTTCGGAAAGCTTGAATCTTCTGAAACAAACCCCCATCCCGGGTGAATGGCTGCAACGCCATGGGCTTTGGCAAGTTTTAAAATCAAATCGATGTCCAGATAGGCTCTTGGATTTTCTCCCAAATGGATCAATTCCTGCGCACCTGATGTAAACGGTGCCACCTTGTCCACGTCTGTTACAGCCAGAACAGGAATTCCCTGCAGAACTTCCCGAATGGAACGGATGATCCGTCGGGCAGTGATGCCACGGTTGGCCACCAGTATCTTTTTCCCTCTGATGTCATCTTTTACCTGATCAAAATGTTTCATATGATGCTCTCTCCATGTTTTTGTGGTCAATATATCATTCTCGGGACAATCTGTCCCGAATATAAGGTTTCAATTCCGTTGCCATCCATCAGGATCAGCCCTCCTGATCTGTCGATTCCCTTGATGCAGGCCAGCCGTTTTCTGCTGCCCTGACAGATCTCAACCCACTCATCGTTAAAGGCCAGAATCTTTTCCAGTCGTACTTTCAGATCTGCCGGTGCCGCCAGCATTCCGGCAAAAGATTGTTCAAACCGCTGAACCAGGGAATACCAGAAATCATGCACCTCCATCTCGCTTTTAAACTGGGTCAGGCAGCAGGGGGGCAGGCAGCTGCCTTGAGTGTTTGCAACAAAGCCGGGAGCGGTCTGGATGTTTATCCCGATTCCAGCCATGATACACCCATTCCGGTGCTCGATAAGAACTCCGCCAGCTTTTCTGTTGCGGATGAGAATATCGTTTGGCCATTTAATTTGCGGAGATATGCCCTGGGCGATCAACTCTTCTGCAATGACCAGACCTGCGGCCAGCGGCAGCAACCCTTCCGCATCAGCGGCCGTGTCCGGCAGTCGCAGTGTGGCAAACAGGTTTCCAGCACCGGAATCCCACCGCCGGCCAAACTGTCCCCTGCCGCAGGTCTGGGTCATGGCCAGGACCCAGGACCCTTCTGGGAACCGGTCCATACCGGTAAGGGACCAGGCCAGATCCATGGTAGAGCTGCAAATATCTGTCAGATAGGCCCAGTGGCAAGGAAACGTTTCACACCACAATTGTTCCGGTATCCTGAGCTCTTTTGAAAATTTTCGGCCAAACCGATGAGAAACCTGGCGCTGCCATCTGGAAAAGCTTGTGTTATCGACGACGATACTCATTTCAAACCATATTCTGCATAGCAAAATTTGAAATTATAAAATACGTTCTTGTTTCTTGTCAATATCGATCGTGTTTTTTTTCATGAATTTACCCTTAAAAATCCACTGGCAGCAATCAGAAAAATCAAAATCAGACCGGTGCAAATCTTTTTTTGAAAACCTTGACAAACTCTTCATGATTTCAGACAGTAACACAAAGGATGAAATTATGTTCACGTTAACAGTGCTTTCAGAGGTGAAACCATGAGACTGTCACGAAAACAAATTAAAACCCTGCTAAACGACTGGAACCTTGCATGGGAAAAACGGGATCTGGACAAAGTGATGGCATTTTTTCATGAAGACGCCTTTTTTGAAAACTGGAACGGCGCCTATGTCAAAGGCGCTGAGGCCATCCGGAACGCCTGGAAAGTCTGGTTTGACAACCACGGCAATTTCAGGTTCCTTGAAGAAGAGGTTTTTATTGATGAAACGCTTCAAAAAGTATTGTATCGCTGGGTGCTTGAATGGCCTTCAACAGAGGCCGGGTATGAAAATCAGCTTGAAATCAGAAAAGGTCTGGATATTCTCCATCTCAAAGACGGCAGGATCATCAATAAACTGACCTATACCAAAACCAGCGTTGAAATCGACAATCAGCGGCTGACACTTCATCTATAATATGATTATCAACAGGAGTACCGCATGGACGAGATCCGCATCCTTGAAGCAAACCTGGATCTTACGCTTCATTCCCAGGCCATTATCGAACTGACCCACGGGTATGCCGCCGACCCCATGGGAAACGGCAAGCCATTGGCACCGGAAGCGGCAAAAAATCTGATTCCCGGCCTGGCCAAGCGGCCGGCCACTATTGTTTTTCTGGCTTTTTACAACAACAAACCTGTGGGACTGGCTACCTGTTTTGAAGGCTTTTCAACCTTTACAGCCCGGCCCCTGATTCATATCAGTGACCTTTATCTGATGCCTGACTTCCGGGGGAAAACCATTGCAAAACGCCTTTTGGACACGATCAAAAAAAAAGCACATGAACTGAATTGCTGCAAAATCACTCTGGAAGTCCAGGAAAACAACCACAGAGCCCGCCATGTATACGAAGCTGCCGGATTTGATCGGGAGGTGCATGGGAAAGAAGCCGGGCCGGCACTGTTGTTCTCTCAGCACCTGCCGGATAACGAAACATCTGCGTAACTGCTTGGATCTTCACCTGTTTTTATAGGCAGATATCAAATGGACCGATGGTTAAACGTGTTCTTGAAAAATTATGCCCCTGATGAAAAAGAAACGTTCCTGCGGGCACGGTTTTCGACGATCGCTATTCTCTGCATTCTTCTGACAACATCTGCCACCATCATTTACACCACTTTTTTATACGGCCCTTTCAGCACGCTTGTGCTGATGGAAATGTGCGGACTGTTGGTCATGCTGGTCGCCTTAGGCATTCTGGTAAAAGGCAATTATTTCATTGCGGTTCATACCATTTTCATCACCGGTTTTGCGACACTATGGCTGGTGATGTTCATTTGGAATGGCTCATGAAATCAACAATCCGCTGGCCGGCATCATGCAGAATTCCCAGCTCATATACAGCAGGCTTACCCAGGCCATGCCTGCAAATGACAAGGTGGCGGCAGATTTAGGGGTCTCGATGGCGGTAATTAACAGCTACATGACGCAAAGAGGCATTTTAAAACAGCTTCAAAGCATTCATCACGCCAGCCAGCGCATCACCCAGATCATCGAAAACATGCTGACTTTTTCAAAAAAAAGCGATCTGCAAAGAAAAGAATCAGACCCCATCACGTTAATGGAAAATACCCTGGCGCTTTTAAAAAATGATCCGGTTCTCAACCACAGACAACACGGACACTCAATTGAGATCATTCGTGAATATGCATCTTGTCTCCCTAAAGTTTTTTGTGAAACAAGTAAAATACAGCAGGTGATGTTTAATCTGTTCAAAAATGCTGTTGAATCCATGAATGCAAAAACTTATGACAATGACGCACCTCAACTGACGATTCGTCTCAAAAGTGGACAGGCGCATTTACATATTGACGTGGAGGATAATGGGACAGGGATTGACACTGAAACATGCAAACACATTTTTGAACCGTTTTTTACAACAAAGGGCTTTGAAAAAGGAACAGGGCTGGGGTTGTCGATCTCCTATTTTATCATTGTTGACCATCACGGCGGGCAGATGACAGTAAACTCGACACCTGGCAAAGGCACCTGCTTCACTGTCAAGCTTCCGTTCCGGTCTGGCAACCGCACTGGATGATACTGGTTTTTATCTTTTCAGGCGGCGGATGAATTCCTTTTCATCCAGGATCATGACCCCCAAAGCTGCTGCCTTTTCCAGTTTGCTGCCCGGGCTTTCCCCGGCAACGAGAAAATCTGTTTTACTGCTGATAGTCGAAGTGACAACCGCACCCAGGGATTCAAGCCTTTTTTTGGCCTCACTGCGGGTCATGGATTCAAGCGTGCCAGTTAACACAACTTTCTTCTGCGCAAAGAAACCGGGAGAAACGGTTGACATTGTGCCAGCGGTTTCAGCACCTGAATCAATCTCAACGCCGCTGTTTTCAAGCGCCGCAATCACCATCTGGTTTTCCGGGCTGGAAAAAAACTGAACCACGGCACTGGCGGTTTCCGGGCCGATTCCATTGATCTGCTCCAATTGTTCCCGGGAGGCGGCAGCGATGGCTTTCAGGCATCCAAAATGCTTTGCCAGCAGAGCAGCACCGTTTTCACCGGCATGATCAATCCCCAGAGCATATAAGAACCGTTTCAGGGAAACTTTTTTGGCCTGTTCAATGGCAGCGATGAGGTTGGCAGCGGATTTTTCGCCCATCCGCTCAAGCGCTGCCAGCTGATCTGCCTGCAGATGGAAAATATCGGCAAAAGCGTTGAGCATACCAGCATCCACCAGTTGATCCACAATCTTTCTGCCCATACCGTCAATATCAAAGGCTTTTTTGGAAACAAAATGCCTGAGCCGTTCTTTCAACTGGGCCTGGCAGGCAGCGTTCACGCACTTGTTGATATGGGTGCTGGCCAGCTTGAGCTTTTCAATTTTACTGCAGCACACCGGACAGTGGTCCGGCATTTCAAACACCTGTTCATCTCCGGTACGCTCAGATTCAAGAATACCCACCACCTTGGGAATGACATCTCCTGCCCGCTTTACAACAGCCCTGTCCCCGATCCGGATATCTTTGCGCCGGATTTCATCTTCATTGTGCAAGGTAGCCCGGGAAACCATGACCCCGCCAATGTTCACACTTTCCAGAATGGCCACCGGCGTCAATATACCGGTACGCCCCACCTGAACCACAATATCCAGAATCCGGGTGATGCCCTGCATGGCCTCAAATTTATAGGCAATGGCCCATCTGGGACTTTTGATCTTTTCTCCCAGCTGCTGCTGCAGCCTGATTTCATCCACCTTGATCACCATGCCGTCAATATCATAGGGCAGATCACTTCTCATCGCGGCAAGACGCCGATACCATTCCAGAGCCTCTGTAATTGTCACAGCCGTCCGGATGTGAGGATTGACCGGGAACCCAAAGGATTTCAGGGTGGCCAGCATCCATGCCTGAGTGGAAAACGAAACCCCGTCAACCCGCCCGGTACCATATACAAAAATATCCAACGGCCGGGTGGCGGTAATCCTGGAATCCAGTTGCCGCAATGACCCGGCTGCCGCATTTCTGGGATTGGCAAACAGGTTTTCACCCGATGCCTGCCGCTGCCGGTTCAGGCGCTCAAAATCCGATCGGGAAATCAACACCTCTCCTCTCACTTCCAGCAGAGACGGCAGATCGTTTTTTTGACCCATCAGCCGCAGGGGAACCGAACGGATGGTTTCCACATTCCGGGTGATCACCTCTCCTGTGATTCCGTCTCCCCGGGTGGATGCCATGGTCAGCACACCGTTTTCATACACCAGTTCAACTGCCACGCCATCCAGCTTGGGCTCGGCCGTATAAAGAACTGTTTCCAGATCCAGATTTTTGATATTGCGCTGGTGAAAATCCAGGACATCCTGCTCTTTGAAGGCATTGTCCAGACTGAGCATGGGGACAAAATGACGGGTCTGCTCAAACAGGGCCAGCGGCGCTGACCCCACCCGCCGGGTGGGCGAATCTGGTGTGGACAGCTCAGGAAAAGCCGCTTCGATATCCATCAGCTGCTTCATCTTTTGATCGTACTCTCCGTCGGAAATCAACGGATCATCCAGCACATGATACTGGTAATTGTGCCGTGTCAATTCCTTTTGAAGGGCTCTGGCCTGTGCTTTTATTTTTTCATCCATTGCGGTTAAAGCTTTCCGGCAAATGCCATGACAGCACTGCACACTGACTTTCTTGCCTGTTTAAACTGTTTTTGACCAAACCCCGGTGTCCACCCGGCAGCAAGAACCATATCAGAAACGACCAGCGCGGCAGCAATCTGAACACCGTGGAACTGCGCCACTGAAAACAGGGCGGAACACTCCATTTCCACAGCTCTTGCCCCGCTCTGATAAAAAAAAGCCACTTTCCGGGCGGTCTCCCGGTAAATGGCATCCGTTGTCCAGAGCGTTTTTCTGCAGGCATTGATGCCGTTTGCCGCCAGATGATCCGACAATTGCGCACTCAATCGATCATGGGAGCAGGATATGGGAGGGACCGTATCAAATTTCAGATAATGCATTGATGTGCCCTCATCCACAATGGCCTGTTCCGGAACAAGAACATCACCAATCGCCAGTTCATCCCCCAGGGAACCGCACCAGCCAATGACCAGAATTTTTTCAGCCCCCCTGGCAATCAGCGATTCGAGCATCATCACCCCGCACGGCGCACCGATAAACGGACCTGCAATGCCAACACTCCCATGGGACACTGGGTGCGTCATGAGGGTACCACTGAAAAACGGAAGGGTTTTTGCAATGGCATGCCTGGATCTGATAAGCCGGACATCCGGTTCACAACTGACCATCACTGCTACCGGTCCGATCTGTGACGCATGTCCTGATCCCGGCGGGAGGACAATGGATGGGTTATTCAGGTCCGACCAGGTCGGATAACTCATCTTTAACCTCGTCAATGATCTCGTACAGCCACATGACATCCTCGATGGACAATCGCCCGGCTTTTGAAGGGGCCCGGTCCGTGCCATCCTTTTTTTTCAGAATTCTGGGGCCCAGCTGAAGCTTTGGTTCACCGTCACCATACTGATGGATTGAAATGAGCAGTCCGGTTTCTTCGTTTTTCCATTCCTTGAGCTTTTGGTCCTTTTCAGGATCATATCCTGCCATTGTTTTGTTCCTTTCCTGATATCATCTGCTAAATTTTAGAAAAATCCGCAATATTTTTAAACAATCCTGACACACGCCAGAGCAGGGCAATCCGGTTATTCCTGAGCGCCTCATTCTCGGCCATGACCATCACATCGGTGAAAAACTGATCCACCACAGGTCTGAGCAGGGCAATCCGGGACAATGCTTTATCATAGTCTCCCGTTTGAATCAAGCCATCCACAAGGGTATTCACCTGTGAAACCTGGTCCAGCAGATCCGATTCCGCTGACTGCTCAAACAGGGTTTCATCCACAGACAGACCACTTTCCTGACCGGATTTTTTCAAAATATTTTCCACCCGCTTGAAGGTGATGGACAAGGGCTCAAAATCCGGGTCTTTTCTCAGCGCTTCCAGGGCCTTGACCCGCAGCACCACATCGGGAATATTGTCAAAAGATGCCCCCAGGGCAGATTGAACCGCTTCTCTTGAAAATCCGGCATCCACCAGAAGATTCACCATCCGGTTTTTTAAAAACGCTTCGACCTGCTGAGCAGTCTGCTGTTTTTGACTGCCGTGCGGCAGATAGGCATCCAGTGCTTTTTCAATAATGTGTGCCACTGGAATCTCAATATTCTCAGCCATCATGATCTGAAGGATGCCGATCCCCTGACGCCGCAGTGCATAGGGGTCTGCATTGCCCGTGGGAATCAGGTCCACTGAAAAGCACCCGCAGATGGTGTCCATCTTATCGGCAATGGCCAGAATGCAGGCCGTTGGAATTTCAGGCAGCTGACCGCCAGAATACACCGGCCGGTAATGCTGTTCAATGGCAAGGGCAACATCCTCAGGTTCGCCCGCTTTCAACGCGTACGCCCTGCCGATCATTCCCTGCAGTTTGGTAAATTCAATCACCACCTGGCTGACCAGATCAGCCTTGCAGATCTGAGCGGCCCGTCTGACATTCCGGGTCAGGGCCTGCTTGTCATCATCGGCTGATGCCTGGGCCAGAAAGGCCCCCAAATCTGAAATCCGGATGGTTTTTTCATATACTGTTCCCAATTTTTCCTGAAAGGTCACCTGTTTGAGTTTTTCAGCAAACCCATCCAGAGAGGTTTCCAGATCGGTTTCATAAAAGAATTTGGCATCGGAAAGCCGTGCGCGCAAAACCTTTTCATGGCCTTTTGCCACCAGCGTCATATCTTTTGCCCGGGTGTTGTTCACCGCAATAAATTGATTTTTCAGGGTGCCTGAAGCATCGGTCAGGGCAAAATATTTCTGGTGCTCCCGCATGGCAGTGATCAGCACTTCGTCCGGCACCTCAAGAAAGGAAGGATCAAAGGTTCCCGCCACAGGAAAGGGATATTCCACAAGATTGGTCACCAGATCCACCAGTTCAGCATCCTCAAGAATCACTGCCCCGCTTTCAGCGGCGCAAGCTTCAATCGTTTTTTTCAGCAGTGTTTTGCGCTTTTCAATATCCGGAACAATCCCAACGGATTCTGCCACATCGATGTAGGCATCTGCAGATTGAAGACGATGTTTTCCAGGATACATGAACTGGTGGCCGAAAATCCAGTCGGAAGAGACAATATTGCCGACGGTGAAACAAAGCGGTCGCGACCCCAGCAATCCGGTCAAAGAAATAATCGGCCGGGCAAAACTGATGGACAGATCTGACCAGCGCATGCTTTTGGGAAAAGGAATGGACAAAATCTCCTTTTCCAGAATACCCTGGATGATCGTATCTGAGGATTCACAGGTCTCCTGAACAACCGCAGTCAAATACCTGCCTTTGGGCGTGTCTTCAATACGGATCTGATCCAGCGGAATGCCGGCTTTATCAGCAAATTTGCGGGCGGCAATGGTGGGATTTTTGTCTGCATCAAATCCAACACTTTCCGGCGGACCTGTCATGATGGATTGCCGGGATTTCTGACGGTCTGCCACATCTTTTACCATCAGCGCAAGGCGCCGCGGTGTGCCAAAAGTCGATGCGGTTCCATGATCGATCCTGGCATTGTCCAGTGCGGCCAGGACATTTTTGCAAAAAGCGTTTAATGCAGGAACAATATACCCGGCAGGGATCTCTTCAGTTCCGATTTCAATTAACAGTGTATCCATTTACTTTTCCCCTCCCCTGTTCAACAGCGGGTGCCCCATCTCCTGGCGCTGCTGGATATACGCTGTGGAACACAGTCGTGCAATATCACGGATGCGCTTGATGTATCCGGTTCGTTCCGTCACACTGATGGCACCCCGTGCATCCAGGAGGTTGAAAGTGTGTGAACATTTCAGGCAGTATTCATATGCCGGCAGCACCAGGCCAGCAGAAATGATCCGGTGAGCCTCTGCTTCATATTTTTTAAACAGATCAAACAACAGATCCGTGTCTGCAATCTCAAAATTATAGGTGGACTGTTCAACTTCCTGCTGATGATAGACATCCCGGTAGGTGATCTGGTCATTCCATTTTAAATCATAAACACTGTCCACGCCCTGCAGGTACATGCAGATCCGCTCCAGTCCATAGGTCAGCTCGACTGAAACCGGTTTGACATCCACACTTCCTGTGACCTGGAAATAGGTAAACTGTGTCACCTCCATTCCGTCCAGCCAGACCTCCCAGCCCAGACCGGAAGCGCCAAGCGTTGGAGATTCCCAGTCATCTTCAACAAAACGGATATCATGCTCCAAAGGATCGACTCCCAGGATTTTCATCGACTCCAGGTACAATTGCTGTACATCAGGCGGCGATGGTTTCAAGATCACCTGGTACTGGTAATAATGCTGAAGCCGGTTGGGATTTTCCCCGTACCGGCCGTCAGTGGGCCGTCTTGACGGCTGAACATAGGCCACTTTCCACGGTTCCGGTCCAAGAGCCCTCAGCAGCGTTGTGGGATGGAAGGTTCCTGCCCCCACCTCCATATCATATGACTGCATGAGCACGCACCCTTTCCGGGCCCAGAATTGATTCAGATTTAAAATCACATCTTGAAAATTCATGTTACTCCAATTTTTATATCAAAACTTAGGGGTTAATGTATGATGATACCGGCATTGTCAATCGTTACATCAAGAAGCGCGCCATCCTTGATATGTCTGAGGATCTCCTGCCAGGCCGGCCTGAGAGCAGTGATATCTGACAGCTGCCCCACAGCCCATAAACAGCCGCCCCCGCCTGCGCCGGTAAATCGCGCACCACAGCCCAGTGTAACTGCTGTTTCAAACAACTTTTTACCGGTATTGTCAAGCACCTCAGGGGTCATTTTACACCTCAACAGGGTCTCCTGGTTCATCAGCTCTGCTGCTGTTTCAAATTGTTTTTCCTTTATGGCTGATGCAAAGGCAGTTGTCAATTCACAGATGGTTTCAAACGGATGCCGGGTCTCTCCCCGGACAAACGAAGCCACCCACTGGGAATTGATATCTTTTGAAACATGCGGGATTCCACAATACGCCACCAGCATGCAGTCGTTGAGTTCCTGCCGCTCATCATCCGTGCTGCAGAGGATATGACGATCAAATTCCGGGGCGGTGTTTCCCATCTTCCAATGCCACTGGTTTACACCGCCAAAAGCTGCCGCCAGCTGGTCCTGAACACCGCAGGGGACACCCGCCACACTGGCCTCAATATAGTGGATCAACCAGGCAACCTGTTCTGGAACAATTGACCTGCCCTGTGCTGTCAAAATGGCTGCGGCAATGGCAACGGCTGCGGCAGAAGACCCGCCAAGGGCACTTCGGGGCGGTGAAGTGGATTCAATATGGATATGAACCCCGTGGACGTCAAAATAGTCAGCCACGGCAAACATCAGTCCCATGGGATGGTTAAACGGAGCCAGGTGCTGCTTGAACACTGCGCTTTCAAATCCCTTTGACGACACTTTGACACTCCCGTTTTGAAACGGAAAAAGCGTGACATGGGTTCGCATGTCCAGGGCCAGATTCACACTTGACGGGCCTTTTCGGATCATGGGCAGATAAAAGGTGGAAATATCCAGTGTGCCCCCGAAATCCACTCTGCAGGGGACGCTGGCATGGATGGTCTGCTTTTCCAGTATGGACTGTAAATTCATGATTCCTGCCTTAATCGATTGAGAAATTTCAAACTGTTAAACTCTTTCCCCAGATGAAACGGAATAAATGCCTCCAGCAGCATCCGTCCTTCTCTGATGGCCAGCTGTGAAAATTTGATGCGTTCGATACGGCTCACATCCGTGGTATTGATCCAGAATAACTGTTTTAACGTGCCTTTGGATATGCCCATGCCATATTGAGACACAACCGGTGCACAGTTATTACAGATGATACGCCCTTCTTTAAAATCAAACCGGATCTGTTTCTGCCGGATCTGGTCAATCGGGGTTTTACATCTGTCACAGCGTTCAATGCTGGGAGAAAACCCGGAAATACTGACAAACCGGATCTGAAACAAAAGGTTGAGTACTTCTGTTTCCATTGTGCCGCTGTTCAACGCCTCCAGAGAAAACTTCAACAGATCATAAATCCGGTTGGCTGATTTTCCCTCTTCCTGCCAGGAGTAGATCAATTCCGCCCAGAAACTGGCATAGGCAGTCTTAAAAACATCACAGCGGATATTGGGCAACCCGTTTTCAAGATCTGCCTGGGATAGAATAATCAGGGCATCTTTGTTCTTTTTAGGAAACGTGCAGTGAATATGGTTGAGGGAAAACAGATCCAGAGCTCCGGAAAAACGCTTGACACTCTGCTTGGCATTCTTGGCAATCACTGATACTTTTCCCCTGGAACGGATCAGGAAGCTGATGATAAAGTCATGATCACCATATTCGATTTTCCGCAGCAAGATGGCATCTGCACTGAAGCCCGGCATGAGAAGCGCCTACAAGTTCAAAAGACGGATGGCAATCATGAAATAACAATACACGCTGACAATATCAATAGAAGTGGTCACAAAAGGGCCGGTCGCCACTGCCGGATCAATATTGAGCCGCTCCAGAATCAGCGGAACAGCCGACCCCACAAGGGCAGCAATGGACATGGATGTCACAATGGCCAGGGCCACTGCCAGGGCCAGGGCCAGGGCAAACGCCTCAGGGGCAAAGGTAAAGCGGGCAATAATACCGATAAAAATACCGTATATCAGCCCGAGAATCAAACCGACCGCCAGCTCCTTGAATACCACCCGCCTGAAATCCCTCACATTGATTCTGCCAGTGGCAATTCCCCGGACCACAATGGTGGAACTCTGGGTGCCGATATTTCCCCCCATTCCCATGATCACCGGAATAAAGGCGGCAAGGCTGGTGAATTCAGCCAGATTGTTCTCAAATCCTTCGATAATGAAAAACGCTGCCACGCCGCCCAGAAAACTGGCAAACAGCCAGGGCAGACGAATCCGGGTGCCCCTGAAAATTGTCTGGGTCTCAACATATTCCTGGCCCACACCAGCCATTTTCAAAATATCTTCTGTGGCTGCCTCATGCAGGATATCAATGACATCGTCCACCGTCACAATTCCCATGATCCGGTTGTCATCATCCACAACAGGGACGGCCAGATAATCGTACCGGGACACCAGTCTTGCCACCTCCTCCCGGTCAGTATAGGGCTTGACACTGACCAGGTCCGTTGCCATGAACTCTTTTAACGGTTTTTCCGGAGGAACCACCACCAACTGGCGCAGGGAACTGACACCCACCAGCTTGCCATAGGCATCCACCACATAGATATAAAAAGGCATCTCAACATCCAGATACTTGTTCTGCAATGATTCAATCACCTTTTTGGCCACCACATCTTCTTCCAGCGCAATGAAATCCGTTACCATGAGACTGCCGGCTGTATCGTCGTCAAAACTCATCAACTGCTCGACACTGTCTGATTCTTCCTTCTGCATTTTGGCAAGGATCTGGTCAGACAGCTCTTCATCCAGAAGTCCCAGAAGGGCGGCTGCATCGTCAGAGGGCATGCGGTCAAAAACATCCACCAGTTTGTCAAAATCAACACACTTGACCGCTTCCAGAAACAGACTTTCATCCAGCAGGGAAAACAAAAGACCCATCTGATCCGGGTCCCTGACCAGCTTGATCAGCTTTTCGCGATTGCCTGGAGACAGCTCCCTGAAGGCAATCGAAAGATCTGCCATGTGGGTTTTTTTAATAATGTTGATCAATTGCTTGGTTGCGCCCCTGCGCAGCAATCGTTTCAAACTGACGGCCAAAATTTTAATCTGTTCGTTGTGCATCTCGTTTTCCTGCGATTCAAACCCGGCAGACAGCTTAAATCATTTTTTGAATATGGGCCTTTTCCTTCAAGGATTCGATCCAGGTCTTAAACTTTTTTTCCACCTGTTCCTTGTAGAGGATTCCATGAATTTCATCATATGCCTCCTCCATCGTTTTTGCGCCATCCATGACGATATCTTCCACATAGAAAATCTGAAATCCCTGGGCAGTGTTGATCACATCGGTATACTCGCCTTTTTTCAACACAAACAGTGCATCTCTTATCTTTTCCGGAAAACCGCTGATGTCAAACAAACCCAGATCTCCGCCTTCATCAGCATTGGGCGCCATTGAGTAGGTCTGTGCCAGGTTTTCAAAATCTGCATTTTCATCCAGAAGCTCTTTAATTCTGTTGATTTTTGCCTCTGTATCCATCAGAATATTCCGGATGTGGTGTTTTCGGACACCTGCATACCGTTCTTTGGTGTCCTCATATCGCTGCTGGACATCCGCTTTATTGATCACCACTTTTGACTTCACAGTGTGATTGATCAAACGGACTCTGAGAATCTGATTTTTGAAGTCTTCTTTGTACTCGGCCAGGGTCAGTCCTTCCTTTTTCAAGGCCTGTTCAAAATCTGCGTCGGTCATGTTCCGGGACCGCTTAATATCTGCAATTGCCCTGTCAATTTCCTCATCTGACACACTGATCTGATATTTCCGTGCTTCCTGCTGGGCCAAAGCTGCTTCAATCATGGCATCTAAAATTTTGTGCTTGAGTGCTTCGATCATCTGTTTTTTCTTTTCTTCCGGGTGCCCTTCTGCTTCAATCCTGCTGACATACGGTGCCGCCTGCTTCTCCAACTGAACCTGGGTAATGATATCTGTGTTCACAATGGCGACAATCCGATCCAGAACCTCTGCTGATACCAGGCCATACCCCCACAGGACCATCAGGATTATCCCAAAAATAATTCCATCAGTCGTTCGCTTCATTTTTCCTTCCTCTAATCATTTCATCAGCAATTAAAAAGGTTTTCAACACGTCTTTATTTATTTCAACAGGATATTGCGCCCACAGCTCCTCAATCCACTGGTCATACTGTTCCTGAGTCTTTTTCAAGCGAAGACGGTCCACCAGAACCGTCTCAGACGTGTCCTGCAATTGATCTGGATCACTTTTTTTCAACTCATCATAATATCTCACAAGATCCTGGGGCGTGATTTCAATTTTCCCAGTCAGTTCTTTTTCCACCAGCTTTACCATGATCATCTCTCTTTTGAACCGCTTTTTCCAAAGCGTGTACGGGACAGCGTTTTCCAGTAGCATTTTTTCAAAGCTGTCTTCAGGATAATCAGACTTGAACTCAGCCTCAGCCAGATCCACGTCATGGTCGGTGACCGACACACCCTTGCCCAATGCTGCTGTCAGCAGCACCAGTTCTTCTGACAGCATCTCCACCAGGCGAATCACCATTTCATTGTATTCTGCTGGATTTTCATCAATATTATAAGGATAGGCTGCCCGTTTCAGATCCAGCTCTTCTGCGAACTCCAAACGGTCAATATGCATGAGTGGGGTGTGAATAACAACGGCGGGTTCGGTCTGGACATCAGGTTCTTGGCATCCTGAAAATCCAGCCGCAGACACTGCCACCAGCAAAAAAACCAGAACCGATTGAACGTGCGCTCTCCACTTCATTTTGAACCCCAATGCCCTGCCTTTGTGAAAAAAATGCCGCTTGTGTTAAATTAGTAAACCTATCACTACATTGAATAGAGTGCAAGAAAAATACAACCAGTGCCGTGGCAAAACGCAGCAGGAGAGCTGGTGGGAAGGGATGGATGAAACGGTCAGACAAAAAAAGGGGGTTTTTTGCAAGCGAACTGGCGTTGCTGCAAAAAACCCCCTGGTACTTTTTATTGAACTGTTACATTGACTGCAGCAGGTCCTTTCTGTCCATCTTCTACGTCAAAAGTGACCTTATCGCCTTCATTCAGCGATTTGAATCCGGTCGCATTGATTCCGGAATGATGAACAAATACATCAGGTCCATCTTCCTGCTCAATAAAACCATACCCTTTTGAATCGTTAAACCATTTTACAATCCCATTTGCCATTGTGACGTTCTCCTTGCTTAAGATGAATAAAATTTAGTTTCAAACTTCAGGTCTTGCCACTTTAACAGATGGATCTTCCCCTTAGAACGAAACTGCTGAGCCTTTCTCCTTGAGGCTTTCGTAAACTATTATTGACTTTGAATTAAAAAATCAAGGTTTTTTTTTATTCCAGTTATTTTTTTTTAAGAACCGGCGTGTTTCTCTCAAAGCCTGTGCTGCAGAAGGCTTTGATCTGATCCATCCCTGGTGTTTCAAACAAAGGAACCGGATTTCGCCGATAAAAGGGGGATATGGTTTCCCAGGATTTCATCGCAGAATTCACCAGAGCAGATGAATGATAGACATGGCCAGCAGCAGAATAAACGCGTGTTTCTGACGATCCTTGAGCCATTGATATCGCACCAGGCGGGTTCCGATCTGCCCGCCCATCATAACCCCGCTGCAGGTGGCAAACAGAACCGGTGCACCATCCGGCCAGGACTGCAGCCCAAAACATACACTGACCACTGTCATCAGCAGAAAAAATACAGATGTCGTAAACATGACAAAAAGACCGGTTGCAACTGAATGACTGGTGCTGAGTTTTAATTTCCGCTGCATATAGGGAATCAGCCAGTCCGAATTTCCAATACTGAGCAGACCGGTGAAAAAAGAAGAAAACAGAACCACAGGATAGCTTTTTTTCATGGCTTTTGCATCATAGATGGCCTGCGGCTCAGACTGATCCTCGCTGAGCGAAAGAATCATTTTGACCAGCAGATAAGTTGCCACCAGCAAAAAAATATACAACAGCAGTTTTTCATACCGGGCTGAAATCATGAACCCGGAAATGAATCCAATCAGTGCGCCGACAAATGCAACCGGTACAAAAACAGCAGCCACGTTCAGATCCACCATGCCCGCCCGCAGATAGTTGATTGACCCCACGCCTTTGCCGGCAATCTGGGTAAAAATGGAAATGGCAACTGCTTCTGCGGGTTTGATCCCCAGAAAGGTTAAAACAGGAATCCACAGCACTCCGCCGCCGATCCCGGTGAACATGACCATGGTGCCGATGGCGATTCCGGAAAAATGGGCAACAAAAAAATCAACAGACGATAAATGGATTTTGCTTCCCAGAAATACTGAAATCACACAGATATAAATGAAATCCAGTACCACCCAGGTCAACAGGTACCGGAGTGCTGCCTGTAATTTTTTTTGAACATCTGCAGTATTCACGGGTGTTTTTCTCCGGTTTCCGAAGATCGAAGCCGGATGGATTGCTCCAGCAGCCGCCGATAGCGCTGAAACACCACAATCAAGGTGATCATAAACGCGGAAAACCGGATCAGATGCCAGGCCCACCAGATGCCGTCCCATTTGTTGGAAAACTGAAAAATCATCTCAGCGACACCGAACAAAAGCGCAAGGCACATGAAAATAACCACCTGGGGATCTTTATTCTTCCGGTAAATCATGAAAAATCTGGGAATCGCCGCCAGAAACAGCAGACTGGCAAGGGTATTGATCAGCACTGCCGCCAACGTAAATTCTTCATCGTGAAGCACAATCAACGTTGGCACATCATCCGGATACATCAGTGCCCTGAGTCCGACAGACACCACCAGAAAAACAGCAACCCAGGCAATCCATCGCTGTTCATTTTTCCGTGGGGGGATCAACCCTTCCGGCACCCATACCAGAAAAAAGAAGAGGCCTCCGGCAAGGCTTGCTGCGCTGTGAAGAAAAATAAAGGCGTCTCCGCCTTTGCTCATTGCATGGAAAATATCAAAAACACCCATGCACATAAATCCGGTGGCCACCAGAAAAATATCAGTGGTTGATGCCCTTGCCTCCAGATAGAGAACCTGGGCAATCAGGATGGCACAGATTCCGCCGATGGTTTCAATGGTCGAGTGCAGTTCCGGATAGACCCATTCTTTCACAGAAAAAAGATCGGCAAAATAAAGCAGCAGCCCGAAAACTGCCACGGTACTGATGGATATTACCGAAAAAACAATCCGCTGGCTTGACACAAATACCCCCCCCTCTTGTGGCTTCTGGGCGTTTAAATACCATATCATATGCCCTGTTATGCCCCATTCTGCCTCGTCTGTAAATCATTTCATCGATTTTAGGCCAGACAATCACAGGTAACCCTTGACCGAAAAATTGATATCATATAGCATGAACCAAATTCAAATCAGCACCCCTGTTAGGGATTTTACACAGTTGAAACGAGGTGAAGAGTTTTTGATATGGATATTGCATCGTTTATCGGCATCATTTCCGGTCTGTCCCTGATTCTCAGCGCCATCTATCTGGGCGGTGATCTGTACAATTTCGTTAATATTCAGGGCTTGATGATCGTATTTGGCGGGACCATTGCCACCACATTGATCACGTTTCAGTTCAGGGATGTTATTGCAGCATTCAAGGCTGCGTATTTCGTTTTTTCAAAGGACAAGGAAGATCCCAATGATGCCGTTTCCACCATGATCACCCTGAGCCATATCAGCCGCCGCCAGGGACTGATGGAGCTGGCCAAAATCAAAACCGATTCATCGTTTTTGAAAAAAGCCTGTGGTCTTCTGGCAGACGGGTCCAGCGAGGAAGTGATCCGGGCAGCCCTGACAACAGAAATCCAGTCCCTTCAAATGCGACATTTTATTGTACAGGATGTGTTCAGGAAAATGGGGATTTACGCTCCGGCATTCGGTATGCTCGGCACCCTTATCGGCCTGGTGCAGATGCTCAGCAGGCTTCAGGACCCTTCCAACATCGGCCCGGCAATGGCAGTGGCACTGCTGACGACCTTTTACGGTTCGCTCCTGTCCACTTTGTTTTTTCTCCCCATTGCCGGAAAACTCCGCAGCAGAACCGTAATCGAGACGATCAACCTGGAAATCATGCGGGAAGGCGCAATTTCAATCATTCGCAACAACAATCCTGTGATCATGTATGAGAAGCTGTCCAGTTTTATCTCTTCCCGGCTGCGAAAACCCATGTCAAAGATGAACCTCAAACAGGGAAAATGAAAGTCACCGCAGATAACAATCCCATCATCGCTGATGACGATGATTCTCCCTGGCTGATCACATACGCCGATTTAATGACGATCCTTCTGGTTTTTTTCGTCCTTTTATATACCCTTGCATTTTTTGAAAAGGAGCAGTACCGGCATGCAGTGGAAAGCATCAAGGTTCAGGTGGAAGCAGATGAAAATATGATCGGTTTAATGGAATTGATGGAAATCCCGGAACGGCCGGATACCCAGATCACCATCGAGGATATCACAGGACTCCGGTCGCGTGAAAAAACCTTGTTCTCCCACATCACAAAATTCGCAAGAACCAGCAGTGAAAGCCAAAACATCTCCACACGGATTCTGAATGGAAAAATCATTGTGACCATCAAGGGTGCGGCACTGTTTGACTCTGGATCTGCTGCGCTGAATGCTGATGCTGTTTCCATCTTCGATGAAATCATCCAGATTCTGAAAGATTACCCGGAATATGCAATCAACATCAAGGGCCATACAGACAATATACCGATTTCAACAGCCATTTTCCCATCCAACTGGGAGTTATCCGCAGTCCGGGCCACCACTGTACTGAAATATCTGATTTCAAAAGGGGTGGTTCCCCAGCGGCTGACGGCAACCGGATATGGAGATTCCATGCCCCTTGTCCCCAACACATCAGAAGAAAACAGAGCACTGAACAGGAGGGTTGAATTTGTTCTGGAAAAAAAAGAAACCAGAAACTGACGGCATTTCGCATACATCCACGGATTCACGCGAAGCATTCCGGTACGCGTTCAAACCCGGCACCGGCTTTGACCTGGAATTCAAAGGCCAACAGGTCAAGGTGATCAATATCAGTGCCGGCGGTCTTTCATTTGAGAATACACATTTTTCCCGGCTGGACAGCGCGCCGGTCCATCTGTGTCTGGATGTTCCCAATTATATCGGCCATACCGATTTTACTGTTGATTTAAAAATATTGACCATTGACGAGAACAATGTATGCCACTGCATATTTGAACGCTGCACACCTGAAGATCAGGAACTGCTTCACAAATATGTGCTGGAGCTGCAGAAAAATGATCTTGCACATTGACATGGATGCGTTTTTTGCGTCAGTGGAACAGCGGGACCACCCTGAACTGCGACAGAAGCCTGTGGCCATTTGCGGCCATTCCAAAAGAAGCGTGGTATCCACTGCCAGTTATGAAGCCAGAAAGTTTGGTATCCATTCAGCCATGCCAATGTTCATGGCCAGACAGATGTGCCGAAATCTGATCATTGTTCCGCCTGACATGAAAAAATACACAGCAGCATCCCGTTGCATCATGGATATTCTGGCAGATTTTTCACCTGTTGTGGAGCCGGTTTCCATTGATGAAGCCTATCTGGATATCAGTGGACTGCAAAGGCTTTACGGCTCCCATGAAGCAATTGGCCGGCAGATAAAACAGAAAATTTACGATCATCTGCAACTGACCTGCTCCATTGGCATTGCACCGGTTAAATTTCTTGCCAAAATTGCCTCAGACATGAACAAACCTGATGGGCTGACCCTTGTTTCACCCCAACAGATACCCTCTTTCATTGCCCGCCTCCCGATCCACAAAATCCCAGGCGTCGGCAGCAAGGCCATGAAGCAGATGGCATCACTGCAGATTACGACTCTGGGGGATGTTCAAAAATTCCCCTTATCAATCCTCACTGCAAAATTTGGAAAAATGGGCGCCCGCCTGATGGAATTGTCCTGTGGTATTGATCCTTCACCAGTGGATCCCAACCATGTCCGCAAATCCATTTCAAGTGAAACCACCCTGGGCCATGACATATCAGATCCTGATACCATCCGGAACGTTCTGCTGGACCGGTCCCAGATTGTCGGACGACTGCTCAGAGAAAAAAAACTGGTATGCGCCAGCGTGTTCATCAAACTCAAATTTTCGGATTTTTCCCAGATCACACGGACCCGCAAGCTCCAGACACCGGTCTGCACCTCTGCTGCCATTTACAAATACGCCCTTGAGCTGTTTGAAACGACCCGGATCACACGGAAAATCCGGCTGGCAGGTGTCGGCGTCTCTGCCTTAAAACCCAAAGGCATGCCGGTGCAGATGAATCTCATCCCGGAAAACCCTTCAGCCAATACACAATGGGAGTCAGTGGATTCTGCGATCGACGCCATATCGGAAAAATTCGGCACCGCCATCATCAACAAAGCAAATTTAACCAGGTTGCGCAAAAACAAATGAATTCCCTTTTCTTCTGGCTGTCTAAACTGTTGTGGATGATCTTTTCTCCGGATATGCTTCTGGTCATACTGCTGATCAGCAGCTGCCTGCTGCTGTGGTTCAGGGCGGTTTCAAAGGCTCTGGTACTTTTGACCATCACCACAGTTTTGGTGTGCGTGATCACCATTTTTCCCGTCGGCGATTATTTGATTGCTCCGCTGGAAAATCGCTATGATCTTCCGACAGAGCTGCCTGAATCTGTTGACGGAATCATCGTTCTCGGAGGGGCGGAAAATGCCGTAAAAAGCGCTTACTGGGGACAACCGGAACTTGGAGAGGCAGCAGAACGGTTTTTTGCCTTTATCCAGCTGACAGCTGCTTATCCAGATGCGATTGCTGTCTTTTCCGGCGGCACCGGCAGCCTGAGCCGCCAGGATCTGAAAGGTGCAGATGTGGCCAGGTCTCTGTTGAAACGCCAGGGACTGGATATCTCCAACATCATCTTTGAAGCGGACTCACGAAATACTTATGAGAATGCCCTGTTCACCCATCAGAAACTGCAGCCCGGACAAAAGGAGACGTGGATACTGATCACATCCGCCTCCCATATGCCCAGAGCGGTAGGGGTATTTGCCCAGGTAGGCTGGCAGGTGATCCCGTA
>JAABSK010000236.1 GCA_011390435.1 Desulfobacteraceae bacterium
TGTGGTTGAAAAACCTGAAATTTCAACCGATACCAAAAAGCCGGCACCGGTTGCCAAAGAACCTGAGAAACCTGTGGTTGAAGAAAACCATGAAAAACGGATTGATCCTCCTGAACCGGAACCTGAGGTTGACAAGAAAGCTGCAGCAGTTGATCCGGTTGAAGAACCTTATGAAACCCAAACCCCTGACCCGCAGTCGGACCAGGATCAAGACCAGGATCAGAAGCTGCAAAAGAAAAAGAAAAAGAAAAAATCAACCCCGGCAAAAATTGTAAAGGTTGCTGACCCAGTCGTGCTTGAAAATATCAAAAAATCTGCAGCCGCAGCCAATGGGTCTGATGAAAAGAAATGGGTGAAACCAGATACTCCCAAAAGCGGCGCCACTGCTAAAACCGCTCCGACAGCTGCACCGGGAATCCCAGCACGGGAGCTGATCGTAGACCTTCCGATTTCCGGAGAAGAGGGTGCAAAACGCAGAAAAGACAAACGTAAAGCTGAATTTGATGATGCGTCGGATGGCAAAAGAAAGCAGCGCAAGCGAAAGTCGGTTATTGAAGGCGAAGCATTGTATAAACCGGGCCGCGGCAGAAAGAAAAAAGGCAAAAAAGAAGTCCGGGGTAAAAAGGCCGGTTTTCAAAAAACGCAGATCACAACACCCAAAGCCATTAAACGGCGGATCAAGATTGATGAGGCCATTGAGCTTTCAGAACTTGCCAAGCGGATGGGAATCAAAGCCAATGAGATGATTGCCAAATTGATGACTGTCGGGGTCATGGCAACGGTGAACCAGACCATTGATTTTGAAACGGCAGCACTGGTGGCTACCGAATTTGATTTTGAAGTGGAAAAGGCGTCATTTGAAGAAGAAACCCTTTTGAATGTGGATGAAGGACTTGATGATGCGGAAAACATGATCGGCCGGGCACCGGTTGTGACGATCATGGGTCATGTTGACCATGGAAAAACCTCATTGCTGGATGTTATCCGGAAATCAAAGATTACCAGCGGCGAAGCCGGCGGGATTACCCAGCATATTGGTGCGTATAATGTCGAGACCCCCAATGGGGGCCGGGTAACCTTTCTGGATACGCCGGGTCATGCCGCGTTTACTGCCATGCGGTCCAGGGGAGCTCAGGTGACAGATATCGTTATTCTGGTGGTGGCTGCAGATGACGGGGTCATGCCCCAGACCATTGAAGCCATTAATCACTCAAAAGCTGCTGGTGTACCTGTGGTGGTGGCGGTTAATAAAATGGACAAGCCGGGTGCCAACCCGGACCGGATTATGCGCGAGCTGTCAGAATTTGATCTGCTGGCTGAAGAATGGGGCGGTAATGTCATTTTTGTAAAGGTTTCCGCTAAAACCGGCGATGGCATTGATGAGCTTCTGGAAATGGTATTGCTGCAGTCTGAGGTGCTCGAACTCAAGGCCAACCCGGATCGAAATGCCATGGGATATGTTGTGGAATCCCGGCTGGATACCGGTCGCGGTGCCGTGGCAACCGTATTGGTTAAACAGGGGACACTCAGAGATGGCGACCCGGTTGTCTGCGGATTGCATTCCGGCCGAATCCGGGCCATGATGGATGATTCCGGTGAACGGATTGAAGAGGCCGGCCCCAGCACGCCGGTGGAGATTGTCGGCTTAAATGGTGTGCCAGACGCTGGTGATGAATTTATTGCTGTTGCCTCGGACAAGGATGCCAAGCAGATTGCCGGACACCGGATGCAGAAGCAGCGGGCAAAAGAACTGGCCAAAAAGAGCCGCGCTAACCTTGAAAAGATGTTTGAGAACCTGGGTTCTGCAGAAGTCAAGGAGCTCAAACTCATTGTCAAGGCCGATGTTCAGGGATCTATCGAAGCCTTGAACGATTCATTGAAAGAATTGACCAAAGATGAAGTGGAAATTAAAATTGTGCATTCCGGTGTCGGAACCATCAATGAGTCTGATGTGGGTCTTGCCGCAGTATCGGATGCCATCATTGTCGGGTTCAATGTCCGGCCCAATCCCCAGATCCGTAAAATGGCCAAAGATGAAAATGTGGACATGCGGTTCTATGATATCATTTATGATGTTATCAATGATATCAAAGCGGCGCTGGAAGGAATGATGCCTTCGACTTTCCATGAAATTATCATTGGACGGGCAGAGGTCCGGGAGACGTTTGTGGTACCGAAAATCGGAACCATTGCAGGATGCCATATTTCTGAGGGCAAAGTGGTCCGGGGTAAAAAGGTCCGGCTGTTGCGGGATGGCGTGATCAAGTGCGATACAGGATTGTCTTCTCTGCGGCGGTTCAAGGATGATGTCAAAGAAGTGGACCAGGGTTATGAATGCGGTATCGGACTTGAAAAATACAATGATATCAAGGTGGGTGACGCCATCGAGTGCTATGAAGTTGAAGAACGAAAATATAAGGCCTGATTGCGTTAAAAATGAAACCCTATTCACGAGCTGAAAGAGTCAGCACCAAAATTCAGATTGCCATTACTGAATTGTTGAACAAAAAGATGCAGGATCCCCGGATGGAGATGGCAACCATCAGTGATGTCAGAATGTCTCCGGATCTGCGGGTGGCAAATGTGTACATCACGGTTTTTGGCGATAAAAAACGAATCCGGCAGGCCCTGGACGGGTTTAAAAAATCAAAGGGATTTATCAAAAAAAGCATTGCCCCTGTACTGGGCCTGAAATATATGCCGGATTTACGATTTGTCTATGACGACACCTTTGACAAGGCTGCCCGGATGGATGAACTGATCAAACAGTCCCTGCCCCCTGCGTCAGATACTGAGTAATCCTTCTTTCCTGATGAAAAGTGGTATCATACCAGTATATAAACCTGAAGGAATCTCTTCGGCAGCAGTTGTTGCCAGGGTTAAAAAAGCACTGGGCGCTCAAAAAGTGGGCCATACCGGCACGCTGGATCCATTTGCCACAGGCCTGCTGCTGTGTGCCGTTAATCAGGGGACCCGTATTTCAGGTTTTTTTCTGAATGGGCATAAACGGTACACTGCCCGCCTGCACCTGGGGATTGAGACCGATACCCATGATCGAACAGGAAAGATCGAATCGACTGCCCCGGAATCAGTGATGTCCGCGTTGCTGCCCGAAACAATTCAGTCAGTGATACAGGCGTTTGAAGGTGTTCAGGATCAGATTCCACCCAGTTTTTCCGCTTTGAAGCACAAGGGGCAACCCTTGTATAAGCTGGCCCGCCAGGGGCTGAAGATTACCAAACCCCCTCGCCGGATTGAAATTTTTAATCTTCAGATTTATCGGATCTGTCTGCCGTTTGTGGATATTGATGTTCAGTGCTCGGCTGGCACCTATATCCGGAGCCTGGCATTTGATATCGGCAGAACACTTGGTTGTGGCGCACACCTGGCTGAACTGTGCAGAACCGGGTCAAGCCAGTTTACCCTGGATACGGCAATTGAGCTGGATGCGCTGGAAAAAATGGACAGAAATGAGATTGAATCGGCGATGGTACCCCTTTCCACATGCCTGGCGTTTATGCCGAAAGCCCTGCCTGCTGCAGCGGTGATTCAAAAAATAAAGTTTGGCCAGAAATTGACGGTTGCGGATATTGAGTGTTCCGGAATACCGGCAGGCACACCTTTTCGGGTGGTGGACCATGACGATCGGCTCTGGGCCGTCATTCACCTGAATGACACGCTGCAGGACTATAATTATCATTGCGTTTTTGTGCATTAACTGGTATTGAATACAGGTTATATGTGTTTGCAGTGGCATGCAGCTGACAATACAGATGGTTTTTCTGAATGGAATATCGGATCAGCCATCATGCAAAAAGCAGCTGACACACCATGCCCTTATTATTTATTCCAGATAAAGGAGTTTTAAAGTGGTTCTATTAGCGGAAAACAAAGAGGAGATGATCGAACAGTTCAAGCTCCATGAATCAGACACCGGTTCGCCGGAAGTTCAGGTGGCGATTCTGACACACCGGATTACCTATCTTACAGAACATTTGAAGATTCACAAAAAAGATCACCATTCCAGACGGGGTCTTTTAATTCTTGTTGGAAGGCGCAGAAGTCTTCTGGAATATGTGAAGAAAAAGGATGTGAACAGATACCGCTCCCTGATTGAAAGACTCGGACTGAGAAGATAGCAGCATGACCAGAAACCGGTTTTTGGCAATGTTCGTGTCAAAAACCGGTTTTATATTTTTAATCGGGCAGCAGCTCTCTGGAGATTTTTTAAATAAGTTCGCATGTCTGCCATTCAAGCCGAGGCTGGATGGCAGACATGCGGGTTTATTTTTTTGAAAAATTTCCTTAGAATTTGCTGCCTTTTTTGTTACAGGAGAAAAAATGGAAAAGACATTTACAACTTTAATTAATGGAAAAGAATTAACCATCAGCAGCGGAAAAATAGCCAAGCAGGCCTCTGGATCGGTATTGGTCCAGTATGGAGAAACCGTTGTGCTGGTGACCGCTGTGGCTGCAAAAGACCCAAAAGCAGATGCCAGCTTTCTTCCACTGACAGTGGAATATCAGGAAAAAATCTATTCAGCCGGCAGAATTCCAGGAAATTATTTCCGTCGTGAAA
>JAABSK010000237.1:0-4252 GCA_011390435.1 Desulfobacteraceae bacterium
GGATCAGTGTACGGATTCAAGGAAACGCTGACCAAAGCCATTCCACTGATATTGATCGGCACCGGCCTGACCCTGGCATTCCGGGCAAAGTTCTGGAACATCGGCGCAGAAGGTCAACTGCTGATGGGCGCCATCTGTGCCTCATGGACCGCCCTCTCCTTTGGCAACAGCCTGCCGCCGTATCTCATTGTACCGCTGATTTTTCTGGCCGGTTTTATCGGCGGGGCCGTGTGGGGAATTATCCCGGCCATCTTGAAAATCAAATATTCCATCAATGAGGTCATCTCCACCCTGATGCTCAACTACATCTGTGCTGAAATTTTGACCATGCTCATTGTCGGCCCATGGAAGGGAAAAACCCGCTTTGGATTTCCCGGAACCGATAATTTCCCGGATGCTGCCATCTTAGGATTGATTCCAGGTTCAAGAATTCACTACGCCACCCTGATTCTGGCCATTGTCTGTGCCATTGTTCTGTACGTTGTGGTGTATAAAACACGATTTGGGTACGAAGCCCGTGTGGTGGGAGAAAACCCGGATGCCGGAAAATATGCCGGTATCAATTTTTTAAAAACCACACTCATCCTCATGGCTGTCAGCGGGGGATTTGCCGGTCTGGCCGGCGTGGGAGAAGTGGCGGGAATTCATCATTACCTGGGATATCCTGCCTCGGTATCATCCGGTTATGGGTTTACCGCAATCATTGTGGCATGGCTGGCCAAGCTCAACCCGATCTTCACCATTGTCTCCGGCCTGTTTTTTGCCGGCATCCTGGTGGGAGGTGATGCCATTCAGATCTCCATGGGACTCCCTGCAGCAACGGTCTCCATTGTCAACGGCACCCTTTTATTTTTTCTGATCATGGGCGATTATTTTTTAAACCATAAAATCCGCATTCAATTTTAACGCTGATAAGGACACAACCGATGGAAGAGATCATCATTTCAACACTGACCCGGACAATGGTCGCAGGCACTCCGCTGCTGCTGGCCACCACCGGCGAAATCATCTGTGAAAGAAGCGGTATCCTGAATCTTGGCGTGGAAGGCATGATGGCCATGGGAGCGGTGGTTGCCTTTATGGTGACCATGACCACAGGTCAGCCATGGCTGGGAGTTCTGGCAGCAATCGGAGCGGGAATGCTGCTGTCGGTGCTGCATGCATTTGCCGCGATCACGCTCCAGGCCAACCAGGTAGTGTCCGGACTGGCATTGACCATGCTGGGCCTCGGGCTTTCCGGCGTTCTGGGAAAACCCTATGTGGGCAAACCTTTGGTGATAAAAATGGAAGACTGGTCCATCCCTTTTTTGTCTGATATCCCTTATCTTGGAAAAATCGTCTTCACCCAGGGCCCTTTTTTTTATCTTGCCATTTTTCTGGCCCTGGCAGCCTGGTTCTTTCTTGAGCGCACCCGGCTGGGCATCCAGGTTCGCTCTACCGGTGAAAATCCGCGGGCAACTGAAACCCAGGGTGTCAACATTGCCCGAATCCGGTATTTGAGCGTCATGATCGGCGGCGGATTTGCCGCCCTGGCCGGTGCCCACCTGTCGATCTCCTATTCCAAATCCTGGATTGAGGGCATGACTGCAGGCCGCGGATGGATTGCCATTGCATTGACCATCTTTGCCCTGTGGAACCCAGGCCGGGCCATCTGGGCGGCTTTTCTGTTCGGTGGTGTTTTTGTGGTCCAGTACCTGCTGCAACCGTTGGGAATTTCGCCAAATTTTCTGGCCATGCTGCCATATATCGCAACCCTGTTGATCCTGATCCTGATCAGCCTTAAAGATCCACGAAAACTCAATGCACCGGCCATGCTTGCAGAACCCTATAAACGCGGACAAAGATAACAAAACCTTTGACTTTTTATCTGATATTATTGATATTTAAGATATTCGTCGTTGTCTGTCACATGTTTCAACCAAAGGAGAAGCCATGTCTCAATCGCTGATATCCATTGATGAGATTTCAAAAATTTTTTTAAAAACCGCCCAGCATACCCTTGAAACCAGCACCCGGAAAAAAGTGATCTATTCCACCACGATCCAGAAAATCCCCAAGGTTTCGATGAAACCGGACCTGACCTGTTTTGTACAGCTCAACGGAGATTACAACGGCCTTGTGGTGATGAATTTTTCTGCAGATGCGGCATTTGACATTTACCAGTCATACATGAGGTCCATGGGCATGCCAGATGAAGAACTGGCCGCCACCCTTGCCGCCCCGGAAGTTTCCGATGCCATCGGCGAAATCACCAACCAGGTCATGGGCCAGGTGGTCAAGGACATTGAAGAAGCTTACAATTTGAATGCAGTGTTCGGCCAACCCAAAGCCCTGACCCTGAACAGCTCAATCACTCTTGTCATTGACGCGGACTACAGCGAGAACCGGCGCTTGTCTTTTAAAATCGGTAATTACAGTTTCCGGATTGAAATTGCCATGGAACACACTGAATTTATCATTATCTAAACGGTTCCGCTCTTTAATCATGAAGCGATTTTTCTGTCTACTGGTCATTTTTTTCACCCTCTTTTGCCATACCGGTTCAAGCCTGTCCCTTACCATCCCTGAAGAAAAAGAACTGGCAAAAACTTTCATGGCAATGATCAAAGAACAAAAAATGATCCTCAATGATCCTGCCGCAACTCACATGGTCAACCAGGTGGGAAAGATCATTTTGTCCCTGCTCCCTCCCCAGCCGTTTGACTATTCCTTTTATGTGGTGGATGAAGATGTCTTTAATGCCTTTGCCAGTCCCGGTGCCAACATTTTTTTTTACCGGGGTCTGATCACTTCTCTGGATTCCATTGATGAACTGGCCGGAATCATGGCCCATGAAATTGCCCATGCCTCCAGCCGTCATGTGGCAGAATCGATCAACCGGTCCAAGTATATCAACATCGGGAGTCTGGCCGGTATTCTGGCCGGGGCGATCATCGGCAGCCAGTCCGGCGGTGAAACCGGGGCTGCGATCATCAAAAGCTCCATGGCCATCGGTCATACTGCCATGCTGGCCTATACCCGTGAAAATGAAACTGAAGCAGATGAAAAAGGGATCATGTTCCTTAAAAACACCTGCTTTTCTCCCAGAGGACTGCTGTCCGGCCTGGTGAAAATACGGGACTCTGACTTCAGAGGTATCGAAGCGATCCCAGAATATGTCAAAACCCATCCAGGCACCGGAAACCGAATTGCCCACGTGGAAACCATCCTGTCTGATGAACCCGAACCTGAAACCAGACCGTCCTGTGGTGTGGATTTTAACTTCAACATGATCAAATACCGCCTGCTCGGACGATACGCAGATGTGGATACCACGATACCAGATCTGACAAACCAGCTCAAAAAGAACCCGTCAAATCCCGCCCTGCATTATGGTCTGGGCCTTGCCTATGACCGTAAATTCATGCATGACAATGCCTTGTTTCACCTTAAAAAGGCCCTTTCCATCAAGATTTTTGACCCATTGATCCTGGTGGAACTGGGGAGAATCTATCTTGAAAAAGGTGAAACACTGCAGGCGTTGAACATCTTCAAAAGCATTGAATCAGATCCGGTTTTAGGCCAGATGGTCAAGTTTTATTCGGGTGTTGCCCATCTGGAGATGGGGAATCTTGAAACGGCAAAAAACCATTTTTCCACGATTATCAGCCAGGCTTCGGAACAGTATCCCAAGGCGTATTTTCATCAGGCCAATATTTTTTCAAAAGAAAACAATACCGGCCTTTCCCACTACTATTTAGGGTTGTACTACAATGAAACCGGCGGATTTAAAACCGCCCGGGTGCATTTGACCAAGGCGCTGGAAAGTCTGGACACCCCGGATGAAATCAAAAACGCCCGATCCCTTCTGGAAAAAATCAACAAAAAGATCGCCACAGAAAACAATCCCAAACGCTGATTCCATTCAGCAGTAATTGTGCATTGGCAGTTGATTATTTTTTTTCGCTGCTGCCCATTTTATTATTGACACGCAATAAAGTTAGCTATATATAACTTTAAAACTTGCTCAAAACTAATTATTGAATGAGGTATAAAATGAGTATCACCAACTTAAGGCAGATGAAAAAGGATCAATCCGGAAAAATCGCCCGTGTCAAAGCAACAGGAGAGATGGGAAGACGGATCAGAGATATGGGACTGGTCCCGGGAAAAACCATTACCATTCAGGGCAGAGCCCCGCTTTATGACCCGGTTTCCATACGGATCATGGGATTTACATTAACCCTTCGGAACAACGAAGCTGACTTGATCG
>JAABSK010000237.1:4262-4564 GCA_011390435.1 Desulfobacteraceae bacterium
GACGTTGAGGTATAATATGAATACAGCAATTGCACTGGCAGGAAACCCCAATTCCGGCAAAACAACCCTTTTTAACGAACTCACGGGCGCACGCCAGCATGTCGGCAATTATCCAGGCGTTACTGTTGAAAAAAAAACAAGGCACCTGCATCAGCGATTCCGGCAGTTTTACCATTGTTGATCTGCCCGGAACCTATTCTTTGTCAGCCTATTCACTTGAAGAAGTCGTGGCCAGGGATTTTCTTGTTGAGGAAAAACCCTCCATGATCGTCAATATTGTGGATGCATCCAATCTCGAACGC
>JAABSK010000238.1 GCA_011390435.1 Desulfobacteraceae bacterium
GACCTGTGCCTTGGGGGCAAACAGCAGAATATAGTCATCCTCATGGATAATGAGTGAATCCTCCCCCTGGTTTTTGCCGTCCGTACGGCAATTGTTTCTGATAGATGCAATATAGGCATCAAAGAACGGTTTGTCATGCGCAGTTTCATACTGCCTGATAAAGTCGGACACCAGATCACCGCAGGCAAAGGCGGGCAGGGGCCCATGGGCAGGGTCATTCACCTGTCTGGGAACCAGGGCGTTCTGCTGGTGTATCATCTGGTGGGAGGCATGGAGCCTGTGGCCGGACTGGGCAAACCCGAACCCGAAGTTCCATCCCCACAAAGCCCCGTTGAAATCCAGTTCAGGACCCCGGCCCCTGTTCAGGGCAGCCAGAAGCGACAGGCGCAGTTTCTCCAGTGCCTGTTCTGACATGCAGGTGCGTTTTTGGGGCACCCTGATACCCAGCTGTCTGGCCACGCGGATATAGACACGCTGGTAATACAGATGGCGCAGGCCCCGTATGTCTTCAGCGCCCAGATCCTGTGCCCGGTACCGGATGGCATCGCTGGCCATGTTGGATGCAAAATGCCCCCAGGGGATATAGGAGTTGCGGCGCAGGTATTCAAACACATGGGTGGTGCCGTCAGTGTATTCCCCGATGATTTCACTGTTTCCCTGAATACCGGGGCGAAGCACCATCGCCTCTTTGTAATCGTCGGGCAGATAAGGATTGTTCACCAGCACCTCAAACAGATCATGGAACCGGATATCAGGCACTGGGGAGCCGGAATGCCCCGGACAGAACCCCATGCCCGCAGGGGAGGCACAGTCTTTGTCAAATACCAGGGTACAGGCATGGCCGGCCAGGGCGCACAGCTCTTCCGGGTCGGTGGATGCCTGGGCCAGCGCAATTTTCAAAGGATGGGGCAGGGTCTTGATCAACCGGATCTTGTCGTTGGCTGTAAGATCTTTTTTCCAGGTATCCAGACTGGCGGTCAAAGAACAGGGCCCTGGGCGGGGAATGCCGATTTTTTCCGGGCGGCCGGCTTTGGGGTCGGCCCAGGCTGAATTGATGAATGTGGTGCCCCGGAAAGGCAGGGGATTGGCAATCTCGTATATGGTGTCTGCTGCCGGTTCCCGTACATCTGCTCCTGGAAAGTTGGCATGGTTCCATACCGGGGTACCTGCAGGCAGCTGTCCCAAGCAGGCGGTAAAATCGTTTTCCCGCAGATTGTCCACATAAAAAAAGGGCTTGTGGATGCCCACCCGGAAGCGTCCCCCGGGACTGACGCAGGTGCGCAGAAAAGATACAGCTGCAGGCCGGGCATGGGTATGATGGGGGGGCAGGTTGAATTGTCTGATCAAATCTTTCATGGCCAGGTGATACCGTATATCCTGAAATCTGTCAAGATTGCGCTTTTGAGGCGGTATCCCACAATTTTAGTAATGCCTTGATGTCTGTGCGGATTTGTGACATTATAAGAGCATATCAGAGTATCAGATGTAATGGTACTGAGTGAGATTACAACAGGGTTGTGGCAGAACCAGAGCAAACAATTGACATTGCGCATGCCGGAACATCTTCAATAAAGCGATCAGCTGACAGGGGTAAAACCAGGGACGATCCATAGGTGCTGTAACCATCGCACTGATTCAGAAATATCTGACATAATACATCTGACCTCTTGTAATGATAATCAAAAAAAGGAGGAATCATGGGTTTAGCAGATTTATTTGTCCCGAAGTATTTACATTCCAATCCCAAGAAAAGAATAAAATTTGTCAACAAATGCCAAGACCTTCATCTTCTGGAACAGATGACCGAAAAAGATAAAGATACGAATGTGGTTCAGGCAGCCAAAGATCGTATTCAGGAGTTGAGCGCCAGTCAGTCCCAAAGCGGTTATCAGACCCAGTAACAGGTCAGTTCTCATTTCCAATGGCTGCCAGGGCATCCCGGGCAGCATCTGAGAGGTCCGGATGTGCCAGGCCGGGCAGCATTTTTTGAATCCAGGCTTTTGTTTCACGTGTGCCGACTTCACCCAGAACGTATAAGATATCTCCCTGGACCGAAACCTCCTGATCAGCAAAGGCCTGGATGAGAATGGGACAAAGTTGTGCTGCCAGATCAGGCGCTTCTTCTGCCAGGGTTTCCACCACCACCATGGCCCCGAGACGTACCGACCATGTGCTGTGGAGCAAAAGTGCCGCAAACCCGTCAGAAATCTGACCGGCCTGGATCATCTGTTGACAGATCCAGCGGGCATCCCCCTGTTCCAGAATATTTTTCAGGGTTTCAGCGCCCAGCTGTGATGGGTCCGGCCGGACCATCATGTCCAGAATTTCTCTTTGGGATGTCTGTCCTGTCCATCGGTAATCCTGGTCCAGGATCAGACAGGGTGCGGATAATACCTTGTATTTCCGGGCTGTTTCAGGAAACAGGCTCCCATCGATAACGTGCAGAAAAATTTTTTGTGAATGGACTGCCAATGGTACAAGGGTTCTGACCATGCCGGGACAGTGGGGACATTGCAGGGCTATGAAAAGTGTCAGGCGGCAGGGATGGGCCAGACGGTCCAGCATGGTGTCAATATCGTCTGCCAAAGATGGCAAAGGACCAGACACGCAGGCCAGGGTTTCCAGAAAAGGGGCCAGCTCTTTTTCCAGGGGAAGGGTGCTGAAAAGGATGTTGTCGGCAATACAGAGTGCCGGCAGGCCCGATTTTTTGTCTGACGGCCTGACCCGGATGCACGGGGCCAGTCGGGCAAGTTTTCCGGCAAAGGCATCAAATTCTGCCTGTTCCGGGTGGCTGGTCCGGGGTAAAAAAATTTCCATGGTGTGTGTCTGTTTTTGGGCCCAGGCTTTAATTGTTTCTTTGTCTGCGGGTGTCACGACTGAATCTGGTTGCCTCCCTGTTGTACGGCAGTTTCCAGGGCTTTGAGGGCCTGGTGGACCAGGTCCGGCCCTGATACGGGTGTCTGGTCCGCTGCTGTTGAATCCTTATTTTGTGTGCCTGTTTTTTCTTTGGCATAACAGGCCATTCCTGTGCTGATGGTCAGCCCGAGCTGATGGGTGCCCACAGAGATTTTATTTTCACCAATGTTTTGCCTGATACGTTCGGCCAGGATAAGGGCTTTGGTTACCTGGGTATTGGGCAAAACAATGCCGAATTTTTCCGCCCCGAACCGGCACACCACATCCAGATCCCTTACCATTGCCTGGATCCTTGCGGCACAGGCGGTTAAAATGATATCTCCGGTCTTGTATCCGTAACGTTCGTTAAACAAAGCGAACTGGTCCACCTGCACCAGCAGTATGGACAGAGGCAGCCGGTACCGCCTGGCCTTGGACATTTCCAGGGCCAGGGTCTTGTTGAACCAGTTGTGGTTCAACAGCCGGGTCAGCTGATCCCGCCGGGAAATCAGGTCAATCCGGTCCCGCGCACCCTGGACTTTATGGGTGAGTCCGGCCCGGGACAACGTTTTCTGGATGGTATCCACCAGATCCATGGCTGATGCCTGTTCTTTGATCAGAAACGTGTAGGCCCCGGTGGCAATGGCAGCGGCCCCTGCATCTGTATGGCGGTTGTCAACAAGATAGATCACCGGTGCCCTGGTTCTCAGCCGTTCCAGCTTTTCCAGCAGATGCAGTCCGGACCCGTCCGTCAGCCGGTGGTTGATAAAAATAATATCCGGCCTGTGGGAGGCCACATACTCCAGGGCCTGGTCAGCGGTATCAGCCTGGATAAGGTCGGCCTTTATCCTGCCGGCCAGATAATGTTTAAAGATCATGAATTCATCTGTAAAATGGGTGGCAAAAAGGATTCTGCCGGGCCGGTTCCGGCCGTTTTTGTCCTGGAAGCTGACCTGGCTGCCCAATCCCCGGTCCTGGGATCTGCGCAGCTGGCGGATCACCCGAGCGATATGGTCGCCGGCTGTCCGGATCTGGGTGACGCCCTGGCGCAGGCGCAGGGGCATGTCCGGTGCCTGCTGCAAAAAATAGGTGCTGGCCTGGATTTTGGATAAAAACGGCTGGACCTGATTGGTAAATGCAGCAGATAATGCCAGAATGTTTTTTTTCAGGGTGGTTTCAGATAATGAAAACTGGTGCTGATCCATAAACCGGGTGTAGACTTTTTCCAGTTCCTGGATGCTCTGGTCCACGGCAATGCGGTGGCGGAAAAGTGCCATGAAAAGCAAAAGCCTGGCCCTGATCAACACCGGTTCAATGGGTTTGGCAATATGGTCCAGCAGCAGGGGAGGTGCTTTGTCATACAGATCCGGCAGTCCCGGGGTATCTGTTACCAGCAGAACCGGGGGGATTTTGGCATGATCAAGGCGCAACAGGCTTTCTGCAAGGGCATGGGGATCAATTTTGCGCAAAGACAGGTCCATGACAATGAATGCCAGGGACCGGGAAAAAATGTGCTTCATGGCATCGCCATTTGTTTCTGTCTGGATAATGACAATTTCCGGGGTTTCTGCCAATGCTGTTTTTACAGCCGCAGCAGTGTCTGAGGGTGCTATGAGTAACGCTGTGTGGGAGGTGGCGGTCATGA
>JAABSK010000239.1 GCA_011390435.1 Desulfobacteraceae bacterium
ACCCATGGATAAAACCGGCAGTATTCTGATGATTCTGGTGATCTCCAGTCTCGTTGTGGTGATGAGCCATCTGTCAAAATGGGGATGGTTTTCACCTGGGACAATCAGTCTGTCACTGCTTTGTCTGTTATCTGCATTCGGGTTTGTGATGACCGAGCTGAAATCCGGGTTTCCATTGTTTGATATTCATCTGATCAGCATCCGGCTGTTTGTTTTTCCGATTGTTGCATCAGCAATCCTGTTTGCCGGGTTGTTCATCCTGGTCTTTATGATGCCGTTCTACCTGACATACCCTTGTGATTTTTCAGCATCCAAAACCGGGGGCATCATGATTACTCCTTTTTTGTTTCTCTTGCTTGTCAGCCCGGTGGCTGGAATGCTCTATGACAAGATCGGGTCCCGTGGGCTGGCCACAACCGGCATGGGGCTTTTGGCAATCGCATTGTTCTCTTTGGCATCTGTTGAGCCTGCCATGGGAGCCGGGGCTGTGGTGTGGCGGATGGCGGTGGCTGGCATCGGAACCGCCCTGTTTGTCTCTCCAAATAATACTGCGGCCCTGAGTGCAGTCCCGTTTCACAGAAGAGGGATTGCATCCGGAGCGGTTGCCACATCGCGAAATCTGGGAATGGTGCTCGGCGTGGCACTGGCCGGACTTGTGTTTTCAACTGCATTTTCAGGCCTTTCTGCCGGATCTACCCTTGAACATTACACCGTGCAGATGGAACCGTACTTTATGGCGGGATTCAAACGGACCATGGTGGTTGGTGGATGCCTTGCTGCTGCCGGCATTGCAGTCAGTTTTGCCCGGGGCAGGGAATCGTTTCAAAACAGGAACTAAACGGAGGTAAAAATGACATCGGATTATACCCTTCTGGATCATCCCATGGTGCTGCAGTATCTGTTTCATCCCAGGCCGGATACCGGAACGCGCCGTCAATCAGATGGCCGTCACGACATGATGATTCCGGTGGAGAAAACAGTTCAGGTGGGGGCATCATTTCATTTTGCCGATCCCCATGCTCCGACCGTTTTGTTTTTTCACGGCAATGGCGAGATTGTTTCTGACTATGATGATTTGGGCCGTTTGTTTGTGCAGCATCAAATGAATTTGTTTGTGGTGGATTACAGAGGATACGGCAGCTCCAGCGGCCGTCCGAGTGTTTCCGCCATGATGCAGGACAGCGTGAAGATTCTGGATTTTGTGCTGGCCTATCGGCAGGCAGAAAAACATTCAGGCACCCTTTGTGTGATGGGGCGCTCACTGGGCAGTGCATCGGCTCTTGAGCTGGCGGCACAGCGGCCTGAGGATTTTGACTGTCTGGTCATTGAAAGCGGTTTTGCAAAGGCCGAACCATTACTGCAAACCCTTGGTGCGGTTCTCCCGGAGGCTGCGGGGAATCTTTCCTACGGCAGAGAAAATATTGACAAGATCCGGTTGTTTTTGAAACCGCTTTTGGTGATTCATGCCCAGTATGACCACATTATCCCGTTTGCCGACGGCCAGGCCCTTTTTGATGCCTGTCCGTCAGCTGACAAAACCCTGCTGGAGATCAAGGGTGCCAATCACAATGATATCTTTTTACGAGGGATGGACCTGTATCTTGCGCATCTTCAAACCATTTGCGGGAAAAAGGATGTCATTCCTTGAAAGGGACCACAAAAACAGGAACGGTTGAGCGTTTTAAAATTTTTCGGACCAGTTTGGTGCCCATGGCCTCTGCAATCAGTCCCTGCTGCCGGCATCCCATGACGATCAGATCGCAGTTCTCCTCTGCCACGGTGGAAAGGATTTCATCAGTGACAGAGCGGCCTTCAGCCACCATGATTTTCCGGATGAAAGAGTCTGTTTGATTCTGGTCTTTGTCCGGGTCTGCACCTTCAAAAAAACCAGCCATGGCCTGGCGGATTTTCAGGGCATCAAGATTTTTGCCGATGAGGATGTTGCGGGCTCCGTCTTTGTGCTCATTTTTGAGGTCCTGATACAATTGTTCTCCAAAGGCCATGCGGATCCGTTTTTCAGGTCCCGGGGCTTCTTCCATCACGTGAAGAATCGTGATCCCTGCATCCTGGCGGGCAGCCAGTGTTGCGGCATGTTCAAAAACCTGTTTCATATTCACGGAAAGATCAGATACAAAAAGGATATTCTTGATTGGCTGAACCATTTTGCTAAGTCTCCATTTGTTTGACGGCCGTTAAAAAAAGACTGCCTGGGTGAAATCAGATTCATATTTTAGAGATATCTTCACAATATTCAAGAGTTGAATTGAAAAAGTTGTCTGTCATCTTCAGATAATGATCAATGGATTGTGTTTTTAAAATGGGCTTGAGCTGTTTGTGACTGTCCACAAACGACAGACCCATATAGCTCCAGAAGCCTTTCATCCGGCCAATGAGATGGCTCGGGCCGGCGAAAAGGCTTTTGTAGTTTTCAAAAAGATCATCATGAAAGTTTTTGATCCGCGCAATGGCATCTGCGTTGCCAGGGATTTTTTTGATCTGCTCTGCAAGCAGGGGGTTGGCCAGAATGCCCCGGCCGATCATGAACTGATGAATGTCGGGAAATTTTTGTCGAACCTGGTTAAACGCCTGTACACTGGTGATATCGCCATTGTAGACAAATGGATGCCGGCTGTTTTTGACAGCTGCAGCAAAGGCATCATGGTCTGAATGGCCGGTGTACATCTGTTCACCGGTTCTGGGATGGAGGATGATTTCGTCCAGAGGATACTGGTCCAGTACCGGCAGCAACTGGTGAATTTCGGTTTTGGATTTTCGACCCAGCCGGATTTTGACCGAAAGGGTATTGGACAGCTTTGGCAGAACCGTATCCAGAAACCGGTCAATGGCTTCAGGATACATCAGCAGACCGGATCCCCGCCGTTTTTTGGCAATCTTTGAATGGGGGCATCCCAGGTTCCAGTTGATTTTCTGGTGACCCATGGCATACAGGTGATCAGCCAGGAAGATAAAATCTTCAGCAACATTTCCCAGAATCTGGGGGACGACAAACAGGTTGGGGTTGTTTTCAGGCGCAACATCCTTGATCCGTGAGGGCTTTAACCGGCCCTGACCCATGGTGGAGATAAACGGGGCAAGCGCCTCATCCACACCTGAAAAATGGGAGGCAAATACCGTTCGATAGGTCATGTCAGTAAAGCCTTGAAGCGGCGCCAGAATGATTTTCATATGCAGCGGTTCCATCTTGATGGCGGGAGGATCTTCATGATCCATCCGGTGATTTGCAAAGGGTACGTTAAAAAAACTTTGACAAACATAATTGCGATAAATTATACAGTCAAGTATTTTGGTTGTATTGTAAATGCATTTATACAGCAAGGAGTGCTTGAACCACATGAAAGATCTTTTCAGGGACGTTATCCGTATCAACCAGTCTAATGATATGCAGGAACAGGAACAGGGTGCAAAAGAATTGTTTTCCCGGATCAATGAGCTGCAGGTGCCTGAATATTTCAACTGGGTTACGGATATCCTGGAAGCGCTCCATGTCGCAGAACAGCCGGATAAAACTGCTTTGATCTGGACCGATATGGATTCTGGTGACAGCTGTCAGTTTACATACCGGCAAATGATAGAGCAGGCCAATCAACTGGTGAATTTTTTTCAGGCCTCCGGCATTGAAAAGGGAAATAATTTTTATCTGATGAGTCCGGTGCTCCCGGAAAACTGGTTTGCTGCCATTGCCTGTATCAAGGCTGGTATTGTGAGCGTGCCCACACCCACATCCATGACCCGGCGGGAGCTGGAATTCCGCTTTGAAACCTATACGCCTGATGTGATCATGGCAGACGAGGCATCGGCCGATCTGATCGACCAGGCTCTTGATCAGGTGGATGTGGTCCCAAAGGTCAAACTGGTGTTGGGACAAAAAGAGGGATGGATTTCTTACACCAGAGTTGCTGATGAATCCACAGACGCCGGTGGTGTAAAAACCCGGGCTGACGATATTCTGTTCTGTTTTTTTACATCCGGGACAACAGGACTTCCCAAACGGGTGGGGCATACCGCCATTACCTATCCGGTCGGTCATCTGTCGACAACAGTGATGCTGGGAGTCCGGCCGGATGATATCCACAATAATCTGAGTGCGACAGGATGGGCAAAGTGGGCGTGGTCCAGCTTTTTTGCCCCATTGAATGTCGGTGCCACCATCGTGGGGCTGAAAGCGGCGTCTCTGGACCCTGAACAATATCTGGACGCCATTTCAAAACACCGGGTGACAACCTTTTGTGCCCATCCAACAGCCTGGCGAAGATTTTCCGGAATGAACCTGGATGCTTTTGATCTGTCATCCATGCGGCAGTCTTTGAGTGCAGGAGAACCGCTGAACAGCACCATTCTTGAAAAATGGGCAGCCCGGACCGGCGTGAAGATCCGGGAGTTTTACGGTCAGACTGAATCCACTGCCATGATTGGAAACCCACCATGGGCGGTGAACAAAATCAAACGCGGC
>JAABSK010000240.1 GCA_011390435.1 Desulfobacteraceae bacterium
AATCAGACAGGCAGCTGAAATGTTGGCACTTAACCGGAGTACTATGGGTATATTTGCCATGGTTATTCTGGTGGGCCTGGGAGAAAAAATGGCGGAACGGTTTCTGCCGATTTACCTGATCTCCCTTGGCGGAGGTGCCCTGGTCATTGGCCTTCTGCAGGCCATGGATAACCTGTTATCTGCTGTCTACGTCTATCCGGGGGGCTATCTGTCGGACAGGATTGGGACCAAAAAGGCCCTTCTGGTGTTCAATCTGGTGGCGATTGCAGGTTTCGGCCTGGTGGTCCTGATTCCTGCCTGGCAGGCAGTCATCATTGGAGCCGCCCTGTTTATCTCATGGTCTGCCATTTCTCTTCCGGCCACAATGAACCTGATGTACAGAACCCTGTCGGAAAATAAGCGGACCATGGGGGTCAGCGTTCATGCGCTTGTAAGACGAATTCCCATGGCCGTAGGTCCGCTTATTGGTGGTTTTTTCATTCTCCGCTGGGGGGAACAGAAAGGTGTCCGCCTGGCTTTTGTGCTGGCGTTGCTTCTGGCGGTCATTGCCCTGATTTTTCAACAGAAAATGATTCTGAAAGACCGGGAAGCGGTAGCATCCGGAAAAGCCGGAGCATCAGTTTCTCTCCCGGACAGCCCCTGGACGATGTTCAAGTTGATGCAGCCTGCAATGAAGAAACTTTTGGCTGCCGACATTTTGATTCGGTTCTGTGAGCAGATACCCTACGCCTTTGTGGTGGTCTGGTGTATGAAAATTATTGCCCAGCCGGTGACCGCAGTACAGTTCGGTTTTTTGACAGCCATTGAGATGACCACGGCCATTCTGGTCTATATTCCGGTGGCCTGGTTTGCTGGTAACAGTGCGAAAAAGCCTTTTGTGATGGTTACTTTTGTCCTGTTTACGCTGTTTCCCCTGATCCTGCTGCATGCACAGAGCTTTCCATGGCTGGTTTTTGCTTTTTTTATCAGAGGCCTTCAGGAATTTGGAGAACCTACCCGCAAAGCATTGATCATGGATTTCGCACCGGTTAACTGCCGGGGGGCCATGTTTGGGCTTTATTATCTGATCAGGGATTTTTTTGTGGCAGCAGCCGCACTTGTCGGTGCGCTGATCTGGCAAAAAAACCCTGAACTCTGCCTGATTGCCGCCTTTTTGTTTGGAGCAGCCGGGACTGCAGGATATGCCTTTTTCGGTAAAGATCTTTCCACTGGGTTTAAACAAGGATACATAAAAAAATGAGGTCTGAAGTCATCTCTTTCAAAGAAGCGTTAAAATTCTGGACAAAGCTTGGGTTTATCAGCTTTGGTGGTCCGGCAGGACAGATCGCAATCATGCACTCCGAGGTTGTTGAACGCAGGAACTGGATCAGTGAGAATCAGTTCTTAAGAGCCCTTAACTTCTGCATGCTGCTGCCCGGCCCTGAAGCACAGCAGCTGGCCACCTACCTTGGATGGCGCATGCACGGAACCATAGGCGGTATTGCTGCCGGCACCCTGTTTGTCATCCCGTCCATCTTTCTGATGCTGCTTCTCTCCTGGCTTGCAGTGGCCCATATCGATATTCCTTTGGTGGCGGCGGCTTTTTACGGCATTCAGCCGGTGGTGGTAGCGGTTGTTGTGGAGGCGGTAATCCGGATTGGAAAAAAAGCCCTGAAGCATAACCTGTTTTACGGGTTTGCCGGTGCTGCGTTTATCGGCATCTTTTTTTTTAAGCTGCCCTTCCCTCTGATTGTCGCAGGAGCCGCACTGGCAGGACTTATTATGCAGCGATGGTATCCAGAGGCGCTTTGTACTGGATCTTTTAATCCCGATACAAGAGAATGCACCATGGATTCTGAAACCCCTCATACGATGATCCGGTCAAAGGCCACGCTTGGCCATGTGGCAAAGGTTTTTTTCATCTGTCTCGGGCTCTGGCTTGCCGTTGTGGTCGGCATATGGGGTATTGCCGGTTTTGACAGCACCCTGTCCGCCATTGCGCTGTTTTTCAGCAAAGCTGCTTTTGTAACCTTTGGGGGGGCCTATGCTGTCTTAAGCTATATCACCGATATCGCCACCAGGAGCGGATGGCTGACCATGGAACAGATGTTGATAGGGCTCGGGCTGGCAGAATCCACGCCCGGCCCCCTGATCATGGTAACCCAGTATGTGGGATTTTTGGGTGCGTGGAATTTGCCCCAGGGATTGAATCCTTTGACGTCAGGGATCTGGGGTGCCCTGATTGCCACATATGTCACTTTTTTGCCATGTTTTTTCTTTATCTTTGCAGGTGCACCCTTCATGGAAACTTTGGCTGGAAATCAGAAAATCCAGGCGGCACTGAAAGGTGTCACCGCCGCTGTGGTCGGCGTGGTTCTAAATCTTGCCGTATGGTACGGCCATAAGATTTTTTTCCCGGACAGCGGCATGGATTTTTTTGCCATCGCTTCAGCAGGCATATCATTTGTTCTTTTGCAAAAATATCACGTTCCCATCCAGTATATGGTTCCCATTGGGGCGGCTGCTGGCATTTTTTGGAAATTGATACTATTTTAATCATCATAAGGAGATAACAATGAAAACCTCGATAAGCACAAATCATCTTTTGGCGCATATTAATTCCGGAGGCAGGATCACCCTGCTCGATGTTCGAAGAGAAACCGATGTGATGGCATCGGAATGTAAAATTTCAGGCGCTGAATGGCACAGTCCCGAATCTGTTGAAGACTGGGAAGGTGAGATTCCCAAAAATCGCAAAGCTGTCGTCTATTGTGTGAAGGGAGGGCAGGTCAGCCAATCAGTTGCCAGGTATCTTGTTGAAAAAGGCGTTGATGCTGTTTTTTTGGAAGGCGGTATCAACGCCTGGCAGGAAGGTGGCCTGCCGATTCAGGACAACCCCCTGATTCGAAGAAGCTACACCCTTCAGAACTCTGATATCGATATCTTGAGAAATGCCGGCATGTCAGACGATGATATTGCCCACAGTACTAAAGTTGCTGAAAAAGCCCTTGAAATCGCAAACCGAATCAAAAAACCGCTGGACATGGAATTGATCGGTCGTGGCGCTCTTTTTCATGATCTTGGCAAAGCCCGGACCCATACCATGGAACATGGCAAGGTCGGGGTTGAGATGGGTGCATCATTAGGGCTTTCCAAAGAAATCACTGATATCATGGAGAAACATATACGCGGCGGCCTTACACCGGCAGAAGCAGAAGAACTGAATCTGCCAGTCAAAGATTATACACTTTGTCGGCTTGAGGAACGGATTGTTATCTATGCTGACCGCCTGGTTGACATCATCACCGAAAATATTGTCCCCATACAGGATGAAAAAGACGCTGAAGAACAATTTGAACATATATTGTCTACGATCGTTAAATACGGAAAGAATGATATAACACTGAAGAGGTATTTGAACTATCACAAAGAAATACAGGATCTGACGGCCTTGTAATTAAAACTTAACGTCTTGATTTCAATTCATAATGGTTATAAGCAACCTGGCCATGAAACCAATATATCTGGCCAGATTTTAAATAAAAAAAAGCATGTTTTGGATCACAAATCGTAATTAAATCAGCCAGAATGGATTAGAAAATCTTGCTGCCAATCTATCCCTTATAAAGAGGATCGATTTTCTGTCCCATGACTTTTTTTGTCAGCAAATCGCTTTTGGGCCAGCTAAAATTCAACATCATTTAACCCAATTGTGCTTCAGATGAAAATTCAGTGGGTAGAAACTCGGAAAAATGAATTCTATGCAACCTCCGGAGCCGTTTTTATGCAGTTCTGTTACAAATCTGGATTTTTCTCTGCTTATCTGTTACAAAAAAACATAAACGCCTCGTCCAAATGGGAAATGAAAATGTTGTCTCTGGCGGCCGGCATGAAGCGCTGGTTGCTGACAGCTGATAAAAACAAATATCACATAGAAACTACCAGGAGCGCAATCATGGGCATAAGACTTGGTAAGAATCAAAGGGCTATCCTGGATATTTTCCAAGCAAGACCGGATCAAATCATTGACACCATGGTGATGACCATCCTTGTCTTTAAAAATAAAACCGTGTTTGAATGCACAAATTCTCAATTGGGAAGCATCCGGCGGGCTTTACAGAAACTGGCCAAAGCTGGCTATCTTGTGGACCTTGGCAGGACTCCGGTTAATCATGGTGTACCCGACGGACCTCACAAAAAATATGTATTGCCTGAAACAGCTCGGAAGCTGTCCCAAAAAAAATGACACAGGTATATATTCTTCCCATGAAAGCCGTGCCTGTGGAGACTGGCATAGAAGAAGGAGATGTTATGGACACAAACAGAAAAGATGATCCATCCGGTCCTGATGATGGGAAACACATCCAGGAACAGATGATGAACAGACTAACCGAAATGGCCGTTTGTTGGAGCAGCCACGTTGCCGGACAGGAATCCCAGGCTGATGCCTTCCAGGAGATTCGTAGCGGGG
>JAABSK010000241.1 GCA_011390435.1 Desulfobacteraceae bacterium
AACCTCTCCGATAAAAAGGGTATGGTTGCCCGGCTGATCCTGTTGTTTTACCTGCAACTCAAACCAGGCCAGGCAGTCTTTCAGAACAGGGACCCCGGTTTTTCCGGGTTTCCAGTCCATCTTGGCAAACTTTTCCCCCGGATCCGGCCCCTTGAACCGCGCAAGCAGCTCTTTTTGCGACTGATCGATGATGTGCAGCCCAAAGGCCCGGCTGTTTGCGATCATGTCATGGGAATACCGGTTGGGATGCACCGCCGCCATGATCAGGGGCGGATCATAAGACACCTGGGTCACCCAGGAGGCGATCATGCCGTTGATTGTATCATCCATTTTCGTTGTCAACACATAAATGCCGTAAGTCATCTGCCCGAAGGCTGACTGCCACTGCTGTTTCATATCTTTCTCCCACTATGTGTGTGTTGCAATTTTCACCTCTCTGCCAAGCTTGAACATGGCGGAAAACCGCATCACCTGTCTGCCGTCTTCATCAGAAACCACTGCCTGTCCCCGTACCTGCCGGTTTTCAAGCGGTGTCACCTCTGCTCTGGCAGACAGAATACCTTTTGTCACCGGCCCCAGAAATTCAGCGTTCAAGGAGATGGTCCCGAACCGGCTGTCTGGAGGAAGGATGCTTTTGATGGCCATGGCCACGGCCGTATCCGCCAGGGTAACGATGGCCCCGCCATGGGCCATTCCCTGTCCCTGGGCCAGGTGATACACAAAGGGCATGGTCAGATAAGCGTGCCCGTCTTTTGCCTCCACAATATCGAGTCCCAGCAGTTTTTCAAACGGTGCACAGCTGATCCATTTTTCAAGCGTAACCTGGTGCGGCCCAGTATACAATCCGGCTGTTTCCATGTTTTCTTTTCTATCCTCCAAATTCGATCTTCCATATGCCTGCTGCAACAGATGCAAGCCGTTTCTGTCTGGCCTCTATTTTCTCGGCATTCCAGACATCATAATGTTCGGCCACCGCTCTGGTGATATGAAATGGGCTGTGTTGATATACCGATCGTTTCACAGCATATGCTTTGTTGCCCACATCCCTATTTTTCCCTGTTTCAAGGGGTGTCATATTGCCGATCCGATAGATCAGACGATCCTGGCTGTTCTCTTCTATATCATCCCATTCCCGGGAAGGGTTTTCCGGGAGGATATGCTCCAGACTATACGTGGCGCTTTCAAAATCAAACTCCTGACCGGACTGCTGGCGCTCGATCTCAAAAAGGATATATCGCACCACTTTCTTGTTCCGGCTGTTCGTGGTCCGCAGTTCCTTTTCTGAAAAAGCTGCCTTGAACTGATTGTCGTCCGGATAGACCGGATTCAGCGCCGCAATGACATCAGCCGGCCCGGAGTATGCGCCGCTGGTAATCTTTTGTGCAATATCATTGTACAATCGCTCCTGCTCATGGGTTTGTAGATTGCAGATCACATTGTACCGGAAAGAAACCACTGCAATGCTTCTCACAATGCGGGTAAAAGCGGCCCGATTCTGTTCGAAAAATGCGGCATGGCAGGCCATCAGCATGGCCAGCGGCTGGCGCACATTAAACATCAGCAGCTGCGCGATTCCCTGTTTCTCTTCCTTGTTCCAGGCAGGGTCCTGGGGGTCCTTGAGTCCTGCATAAACTGCTGAGGCATAATCAAGATCCCGCAGCAAACCAAAAGCGGCATCGCGGGAAGCAATCTGTTTTCGGATGGTCTTGAACAGATCTGATTTGCGCACCAGCCTGTTGCGGCTGTTCCAGAATACGCGCAGAAATTCAGGAAAATTTTCGCTTCCCAGCAGTCCGACAATCCGTTCCCAGCGGTCTTCCAAGGCTTTGAGTTCCGTTTCATGGGTATCTTTGCTGCTGATAACCGAAAAAAGATAGTTCTTGAGCAGATCGGTGGCTGACAGCCTCACGCCTCTGGCGTTAAGGGTTTCGAACACCTTGAATGCATTGAGTTCATCCGTGACGGTAATCACGGTGAAAAAAAGCTTGTCCACCAGGCTGTCAATAAAAGCCGCCAGGTTTCTGCCGCTTTCAGCTGTGGTTTTACACCGGTCTTTCATCCGCTCTTTAAACCAGTTAAACGCCTTGCGCAGCTTATGTTCCGATGCATTGAGCCCCCGCTGGGGCAGTTTTTCCAAAGGCACCAGATAGGTCTGGTAAAACCGGTTGTTGTGACGGTTCAGTTCCAGTTTTGACCGGGACACAAGGCTTACCGGATCAAGATATCCGATAAAACTGCTCTGAAGCTGATCTTTGCGTTTGGCATTGTTTTCTGCATCCAGCCCTGCAGTTACCAGATCCTGCAGATGCCCCAGCCCTGCCAGAATCATCACGCTGATGGTCGTGATACGCTGCTGGCCGTCAATGATTTCAAACCGCTTCTGATCCGAGGTCTGCAACACCAGGTATCCCATGTAATGAACCTTTTCCCCGTCCGGTTCAAACAGGCTGATGATATCCTGCCACAAATCATCCCATTCATCTTCGGTCCACGAATAATCCCGCTGAAACGGGGGCACGCAATAGCTCTGACCATTGCCTATCAATTGCCGAAAAGTGGCGTTGGCTGTATTGAAATTCATGGTTGACATGGTTTCTCCTTATAAACATTCTGCACAATATTCGGAAATTTTCCCTGGTATTTGTTTCACCCACCATTGCAACATATGTGTATCCAGAACAATCATGAAGCTTCTATCCCCCATTCAGACAATGGTGCTATGCTCATAATGTTTCCACGTTCTGTTGCTTTCCCTTTCAATTCAACAGGTGGTTTTCTTTTTCGCTTTTTTTCAGATGACTTTGGTTCATCCACCAGACTGTCTGCCATTTTCAATGCCTTCTCAATCAACCCTTCGGAAAAAAATTTTTCCAGAGAACCGCCGGCGATATTGGAACCATCCGACTGGAGCGTGTCTGAAAACGGCTTGTAATCTCTCATATGGCTGGGAATCGGGTCAAACACGAAAATACTCTGAAATTTGGACAAGACTTTTTTAATGCCATCCACCACCTCTTCAAAGCTTTTCCAATTTTTTACCGTCAATTTTTTTATGGGTAATGCGTATGTATATTAACTCATTTATATTTTGAAAAATTATCGTTCATATCAAAACTTTTTTACAGGTATTTGTTTGCCTCACCGGGTTGTCTGTTACCGCTTAATCAAAATCCATCACCTGATCCAGACCCCGGCGAAGGCCGGTGAAGGTGTCCACCTTGCGGATGGCCAGAAGGGCTCCGTCCACATAGGGCTGGGCACTGGTGCCGGCATCGTGCCGGATGCTCAGGGTCTGGTCCGCCAGGCCGAAAATGATTTCCGAAGACAGTGTGAATCCTGGCCGGCGGATGGAATGTACCTGGGAGCCGGTCATGTCCGCGCCCCTGGCTTCGATGGTGCCCTGGGTATCTGCCAGCTGAAACTGCCGAACTCTTGACAGTTTCTCACCTTTGTGAATCCTGGATATCGCTCCCACCACCTGCATGTCGGTATGTTCGTAAACAGCTTTGGTCAGAGCCGAACCAGCCCAGCCTATAAACATTTTTTTATCATACCCCTGCTCCATCAATCGTTTATCAACACATTTCATATTTTATTTAATGTCAGCCTTATCATTAGATTGACATTTTTACAAATTTTTCTCAATATATTCATATACCGCCCTGTGAGATACCTCCTCTCCCGGCAGTGTCCGGTGATGTGGCGCAGGTTTTATTTGTTCATTCAATCGGAGATTATTATCTCATGAAACTCAAAGTGATTGTTCGAGAAGCAGAAGAAGGGGGATTTTGGGCAGAAGTTCCAGCCATACCCGGCTGTGCTACTCAAGGGGAAACCTTTGATGAACTGCTCGAAAACATTTACGAAGCTGTTGAAGGATGCCTATCAGTCGACGTAAAAGATATCGAGATAACAGGAAAAGACAAAATCATGGAGATTGCCGTGTGAAAGCTGTTTCCGGAAAGGACTTTGCAAAGCAGCTGGAAAAAAATGGCTGAAAATTGCGAAGAATCACAGGAAGTCACCATATCTATACCAAAGAAGGAAATCCCGCCCGGCTGTCAGTGCCCATTCATGGAAACAATCCACTGAAAATCGGTTTATTGCGGCATCTTATGAAAATTGCCCGAATAGAAGAAAATGAATTGTAGCCGCCTGCAGCACTTGTGAAAAACAAATGTTTTTTTCTTTATTTTTATAATAAAATTCGGGTATGATGTAGTTTTTATTTCCAATACAGTTATTTTGCAGGGAGTCACATGGTTGTGGAAGAAAATATCATTCGTTTTGCCGGCCGCATGGAGCAGCTGCCGCCCTATCTGTTCGGTATGATCAACAAGATGAAAATGGAAAAACGGCGCAACGGGGATGACGTCATTGACTTGGGGATGGGAAATCCCATGGATCCCACCCCGGATGCGGTGATCGAAAAACTGGTGCAGGTGGCC
>JAABSK010000242.1 GCA_011390435.1 Desulfobacteraceae bacterium
ACATTTATTCAAACCAACCTGGCAATTGTGCTATAACATATTGATATATAAGACGATATTTTTATACTGAATAAAAATCAAATGAGATCACACCCTGTAGAACATATGGGCTTTTTAATATTTACATGCGGTGGTCCTGGTGCTTCAGTGTTTTTAACTTGACCCTGTTGCCAGCCCGGATTAAGGTAAAGGTATGGCAAAAAAAAATGACCATTATACATACAGAGTCACTTGGTCTGCGGATGACGACGAATATGCTTTAACTACAGCCGCCAGAAATTCAGGTCAAGCGCGGCTGCCTGCAGACGGGTAAAGACGGATTTCACATCGATGAAACAGCCGCCGGGAACCAGCAGCCGCTGGTAGTCTGCCAGGGTTTTTTCAAGGTACGGACTGTGGGGAACCGCCAGGATAAGGGCTGAAAGGCCGTCAAGATCTTCCAGGGAACACAGATCGATGCCGTAATACTGCCGGGCTTCAAGGGGATCGGCAAGGGCATCATGCACCAGGGTCTGAATGCCATAGGATTCAAGCTCTTCAATGATATCCACCACCCGGGTGTTGCGCAGGTCCGGGCAGTTCTCTTTAAAGGTGAGCCCCAGCACACCCACTTTTGCCGCTTTGACATTCAATCCCTGGTTGATCATCATTTTAACGGTTTTTTCAACCACAAACCGGCCCATGTTGTCATTGATCCGTCTTCCCGCCAGAATGATCTGGGGGTGATATCCTTCAGACTCTGCCTTGAAGGTCAGATAATACGGGTCGACACCAATGCAGTGCCCCCCTACCAGGCCTGGCTTGAACGGCAGAAAATTCCATTTTGATCCGGCAGCTTCCAGCACATTCCCGGTATCAATGCCCAGTTTGTCAAAGATCAGGGCCAATTCGTTCATCAGGGCAATGTTCAGATCCCGCTGGGTGTTTTCAATCACCTTGGCTGCTTCTGCTTCCTTAATGGTTTTTGTGCGGTGCACACCTGCTTCAATAATGGTTTCATACAATTCAGCCACTTTATCGCAGGTTGCGTCATCATCGCCGGAAACCACTTTTGTGATTTTCGTCAGTGTGTGTTCCTTGTCACCCGGATTGATGCGCTCAGGCGAGTATCCCACATGGAAATCCTTTTTCCAGACATATCCGGATTCTTTTTCAAGGATGGGCACGCACACATCTTCGGTCACACCCGGGTAAACCGTGGATTCGAAAATCACGACCGCACCTTTTTTCATGTGTCTGCCGGCTGTGACTGACGAGCTGACCATATAGGCCAAATCCGGCCGTCTGGCCTTGTCAATGGGGGTGGGCACTGCCACGATGATATAATCGGCATCTGAGATATCAGACGGCTCTGTTGTGGGGAAAAAATACCGGGCCTGCTGAAATTCCGCTGCAGACACTTCGCCTGTGGGATCTTTAAACTGCCTGCAGTTTTCAACAATACTTTTTTTCAGTTCCAGGCCGATGGTGTGAAACTTTGTACCAAAATGAACGGCAAGGGGAAGGCCTACATATCCAAGTCCGATGACGGCAATTTTTGTTGTTGCATCCATGAAACATGATCTCCGCAATACGTTATCTGTAATAGTCTTTGTACCACTGAACAAACTGCTGAATGCCGTCGGTTATGGAAGTGGCAGGTTTAAATCCGGTGTCTTTGATCAGATCATCCACATCTGCATAGGTTGCAGGAACATCCCCTGCCTGGAGGGGAAGATATTCTTTGATGGCTGTTTTGCCAAGGGCGTTTTCAATGGCTTCAATAAACGCCATCAGCTCGATTGGCTGGTTGTTGCCGATATTGTAGAGTTTATACGGCACACAGCTGGTTGACGGATTGGGATGTCTGGGTGACCAGTCCGGGTCTGCTGCAGGAATGGAATTCATCACCCGGACAACGCCCTCGATGATGTCATCGATATAGGTAAAATCCCGCTGCATCTGTCCATTGTTAAACACCTTGATCGGTTCACCATCCAGGATGGCTTTTGCAAAAAGAAACAATGCCATGTCCGGTCTTCCCCAGGGGCCGTAAACCGTAAAAAACCGCAATCCAGTCGTGGGAAGATTGTACAGATAGCTGTAGGTATGGGCCATGAGCTCGTTGGCTTTTTTGGACGCTGCATACAGGCTGATGGGATGGTCCACATTGTGCCGCACGGAAAAGGGCATGTGGGTGTTCAGCCCGTAAACAGAGCTGCTGGATGCATACACCAGGTGTTTGACTTTTGTGTGCCGGCACCCTTCAAGAATGTTGGCAAACCCCACCAGATTGCTGTCAACATAGGAAGCCGGATTTTCAATGCTGTAACGCACCCCTGCCTGGGCTGCAAGATTGACAACGCAGTCAAAACGATGGGTGTCAAACAGGATTTTCATTTTTTCCCGGTTTGATATATCTCCCGGGATAAATGTAAACCTGCTTTCCCGTTCCACAATGGCCAGGCGATTTTTCTTGAGGTTGACATCGTAATAGTCGTTCAGGTTGTCAATTCCATACACATCATGGCCGTCTTTGAGCAATCGGCGGCTCAGGTTGAAGCCGATAAAACCTGCCGCTCCTGTAACAAGTACTTTCATATTCCTGCCTGTATGATCAAAATGTTGTGTTTATCCTTATGAGCACTCTTTTGATTTTTTAGCACAGGTAAATTCAGGAATACAACAAAAACCTTGCGTTCATGCGCAAAAATGGCATGGTTGACAGAATCAACAAAAATCGTCACAGGTTTTTCAGATTCGTACAGCAGAAAAGATCGTCATGAAAAAACAGGCTTACGGCAGATCAGAATAGGTGGGTGAACTGCACCATTTGCTGATTCTTTCCCAACCGTATCTGTCTTCCCATCCCCGTCTACGGTCGCGTTGTCCATTTCGTCTTTCCGGGCCGGGATACCCGGGACCCATGTCAAGAATCCGCCTGTCCACCGGAGACCTCCGGTCTACGGCCGAACGCTTCATGTATACGCTTTTTGTCTGGGCCATTACGTCCTCCTGTAAAAATCAGTTAAAGATATCGTTACGATTCAGGTTTCAATAAGTGACTCAGAAAATGCCGGATATAAGATTCTGTTTTGAATGTCTGATAATGCTGATTTTATATTTTTTATTATAAGAGTTCTGAAAAAATTGTCAAAACTTTTTTCAAAAATTTTCCCCTGGTTTTGTCTGCTGGAGATAATAGAGCGTCGCGCCAACCGGGGCAAAGGATAAAAAGATGATATTCAGCCACGGAATCAGAAACAGCAGGCCAAACCCGATATGAAATCCAATATTGGACGTGAGAAACGTCATGCGGTCTTTAAAGGTCAGCATGTGTCTTGCCGGCGTCAGGTCGGTATTGTCCCATGCCAGAAAAACACCTGCCACAACAGAAGATACAATCACAACCACCGGTCCGAGCGGTGTCAGCAGCCCCAGAATCATCACCACAAGGGTAATGAGCACCGGAAGAACCGCCCGTGGAATTTCCTGTCTGATCAGATAAAAAAAGAACCAGATCCATGAATCCGGCTCAAACGCTTCGTCACTGCCGGTAATGATCTGTTCTGTGATCCTGGACATATAATCCATGATAAAGACACAAAACAGGATCTGTGCCACCAGATAGGCCACCACCATGGCAATGCCTGCAAGGAAAAGGGAAACCAGCCAGGACACCACTGTCCAGACATAAACCAGGATACCGGATTCCGGCATTTTCCAGATTAAATTCAGGATGTCTGCGTGCCAGTAAAGAACCAGGCCGGAAAATACAAGGGCCAGGGCCAGTACAACGGCAAACCGCAAGATTCCAAGCACAAGAAGCCTGGGGGTTTTCAATGCAAGGGACACGCCCTGGATGTTATATTTGATGCCCTGATAGATGCTCATGACGCCTCTCCATCCGGCAGACACCGGATCAGATATGAAATATCTTTTGAAAATTCTTTATATGAAACATTTTTGCGCTGGACAATCATGGGTGCATGACTGCGGAGCTGCTGCTGATAATACTCAAAAAAAGAAAGAATGCCGGAATCATTCATACGGGTTTCTGGATCCTTTGAACGGACCGCCGAATACAGGATTCGGGTATCTTTGGTGATACAGGCATTTTTCAGCCGGGTAATAATCCGGTCGCTGACATGAATCCAGTCTTTTACGCCGGTGCTTTCAAGGCGGGATGCCGTATTCACTGCCTTGCCGATGGCAGTGACGATTCTGCGTTTCTGGCTTCCCAGCGGTCCGATCATGCTGGAACCGATTTCCATGCCCGCCCGAAACCCGATATCGATTCTGGCATCTGATATGAGTTTTTGCACCCGCCCTCCCGGATCCATGGGATGAATCCCGTTTTTGAGCTGATCAATCTCCTGAATGGTCGAAGAAATGGTTAAAACCATGAGCATGATACGCTCATCCGCCCCCATGGCCAGCGGCGACTGGCGGTCATG
>JAABSK010000243.1 GCA_011390435.1 Desulfobacteraceae bacterium
GACGATACCATGGATATTGTCAATTTTGCCGCCTGCAGCAACTGAGTAAAAAATGCCGGCAGACCCCTGTGTTCTGAAAAAATATCTGACCCGGCTGTTACCTTTTTATCCTCAAATCGTAACATTTTTTTCACAAAACTATGTATTCTATTTCACAATTTTGCCCTATAATAAAAAATCTTCTTCGTGGTAAAACACTTAGACAGCCGTGAATTTTAAAGCTGTTTCAGACCAATGGCACAAAAGTTGCTGGGTAAGGTATGAGGTGTGAGGCTTGAGGTATGAGGAATGTGGATTGTGGATTGTGGTATGAGGAATGTGGCTTGTGGTATGAGACTTGAGGATTGTGGAATAGAATATAAGATCGTTCCCTCACCCCTCACCCCTCACCCCTCATAACTCACCCCTTATTTTTGTATTGACAAAAATAGGCTTTTAATAAAGAATGATTCACTTAAGGCTGCAACCAGAACCGATCATCTAAAACTGTTTGGGAAATACCATGGCAGAACCTTTTCAATCCCAGTTGCCGATCAAACCGGATCAGATAATAGACATTCTTATCAGAAGAAAATGGCTGATTATCATCCCGTTGTGCATCGCCCTGACCCTTGGTCTGTATAATACACTGACCGCCACCAAAACCTATGAAGCCTCCACCCTTATTCTGGTGCAGCCCCAGCGGGTTCCAACAAGCTATATCCGCTCGGTTGTCACTTCCAGTATAAATGAAAGAATCAGCACCATTTCCCAGCAGATTTTAAGCCGCAGCAATATTGAAAAAATTATCGACCAGTTCGGTCTGTTTGAAAATTCTCCGGATATGTACCTGGAAGACAAGGTGGAAAGCATGCGCAAGCGTGTGCAGGTGCGCATCGAAAGAGCCAGGGGCGGGGCCGAAGCCTTTTCCATTGGATTTACAGGCTCTGAACCCCAGCGGGTCATGAGAATCGCCAATACCCTGGCCAGTTATTTCATGGACGAAAACCTCAAGGTAAGAGAAGCCCAGGCCATCGGCACCAGTGAGTTTTTAGACTCTGAACTGGAAAAAACCCAGAAACGCCTGGAAGAAAGAGAGCAGCGCCTGTCTGCCTACCGGGCAAAATACCTTGGGGGCCTGCCGGATGAGCTAGACGCAAATTTAAGAACCCTGGACAGAATTTATCAACAGATTGCCAGCAAACAGGCCATGCTCCAGCAGGCCAGAAATTCATTGAGCCTGCTGCAGACCCAGATTGCCCAGTCCAAAGAAATGGCATCCCAGAGTTTTGATGACATGTTTGCCTTTGATGAAGAAGAAACCTTTGCCGTATCAGCGGAAGAACAGGAACTGGAAGGCGCCAGAAAGCAATATGACAGACTTTTACTCAAATATACGGAAAAACACCCGGATGTGATGCGGCTCGAAAAAATCATTGAAAAACTGGAAACCGCCATTGCGGAAAAACAGGAAACTGCGGCCCAGGCTGAGGCAGAGATAGCAGCCGGGCCTGATACAGAGCAATTTCCCTTTGAAACATCAGATGATATTGCAGCATCAAGTGATATCGCGGCATCAGAGGAAATGGACAGTGCAGCTCCTGCCATGCCCAACTTTGCAGCCATGCAGCAGGAAGCCCAGCTCAAGCAGGTACAGACCGAAATCAACAAACTGGTGTCCGACATCGCCAAGCTCGAACAGCAGATGCAGATGTATCAGCAACGCGTAGAAGATACCCCCAAAAGAGAACTGGAGCTGCAGTCTCTGAAAAGAGATTATTCCAATATCCAGAATGTCTATAATTCTCTTCTGGACAGAAAACTGGAAGCAGAACTGTCCGTGAACATGGAAAAAAAGCAGAAAGGCGAACAGTTCAGAATTCTGGACCATGCCAGGCTGCCGGAAAAACCCATCTCTCCCAATGTCCAGATGCTGTTCCTTCTGTCCCTTGCCGCTGGTCTGGGAGCGGGCGCAGGCATTGTTTTTCTCCTGGAGTTCTTTGACAACACCATCCGCAGTGAAGAGGTCATTGAAAAAGATCTTGGCCTGACATTGCTGGCGCGGATACCGCCCTTGAAAAAACCAGGCCAGAAACAAAAAATAGCCCTGGAATGGATACTGTTCACCTGTGTGACCCTCTATGCCATCATGTTTTTAGGCTTTTTTATCATCCTCAACTGGAAAGGGCTTGACCGGACCATCAATTTTATTAAAGCCACATTAAACATATAATTTTTTGGAGCAAAACATTGGGCAAAATTTACCAGGCACTGGAAAAATCCAATACCAAACATACTGATCCCCTGCCGGCACCGGGCCAGAAAGCCCCTGTGAACCGGAAGACATCTGTAAACCGACAGTCCACCGGCACCCAAGAAACAGCTGCCGGTCAGGACAGGCCGTCTGATGACACCCTGCAGAAACCCGGTTCCAGAAAATCAGCAGACACAGCTCAGAAACCGGTTTCAAAAGAAACCGCAGAGAGGCCGATCAGCGTTGCTTCCCGGAAATATTATGATGACCCGAATCTGGTGATACCGGATAATGTTAACCCATCTCTTGTCACCGTGTACACCCCCGATTCCATTGAATCCGAACAATTCAGGATGCTGAAAAACAATATTTTGTTTCCTGAAAAAGGAGTTCCGCCAAAAAACATCATGGTGACCAGCGCCTCCCCCGGGGAGGGCAAAACCTTTGTTGCGACAAACCTTGCCGCCACCATTGCCCAGAACATCGATGAATATGTGTTATTGATTGACTGTGACCTGCGCGCCCCTTTTGTTCACAAAGTTTTCGGGCTCAACAACCCCCCTGGACTAAGCGAGTATTTATCCCAGGCCCGGCCGTTGTCATCACTTCTGGTGAAAACTTTTCTGGAAAAGCTCACCATACTTCCCAGCGGCGCCATCCCCCCAAACCCCTCGGAGCTGCTCTCCTCCGAACAGATGCGCCGCCTTCTCTCCGAGGTAAAAGCCCGCTACAAAGACCGGTACGTTATCATTGACACCCCCCCGCCATACCTGACATCAGAAACAAATGCCCTTGCCAGACATGTGGACGGCATCATCCTGGTGGTAAGCCAGGGAAAAACCCGGAAAAAAGAAATTCAAAATATTATAGATATTTATGGTAAAGAAAAAATCATGGGGGTAGTACAGAATTTTGCCAAGAAAAAGCCCGGGTACGGGTATGGGTACCACAAGTATGGATATGGGACATGAGGGATGAGGTTTGCTTAGACTCCTGAAACAATACTTTCCCATCCGCAACATCATCTTCTTCCTGTTTGAAGGGTGCATCATATTCTGTTCTGTGCTGCTGGCATCGGCCCTGGTAACTTTTTCCCCTTCTTACTGGTTTGATTTTCTGCTTGCCTTACGGATTTTGCTGGTCACATTGATCTGCCAGATATGCCTGTATTACAACGACCTGTATGATTTTGAAGTGGCTTCCAGCATGGGAGAAATGATCATCCGCCTTCTCCAGGCCCTGGGAATCACCTCCATTGCGCTGGCAGTCATCTATTTTATATTTCCGCTGACCATCATCGATCAACGGGTTTTCATCCTGAGCATTTTGTTTTTAATCGTGTTTATCATCGGGTGGCGCCTGATTTATCTGCAAATTTTAAACAAAGGGCTGTTCAATGAACATATCATTATTTTAGGATCCAGCAACCTGGCATTTAAAATCATTGAAAAAATCAACAAAACCCTTGACTGCGGCTACACAGTTTCCATGCTGATTCCAGATTCACCTCCGGAAACCTTTCCAAAAGCAGTTCCGGAAAACATAAAAACAGGACAGGGTACGGAAAATCTGTGCCATACTGCGGTTGCAACAGGCGTTAATAAAATTGTTGTGGCCCTGAAAGAAAAACGGGGGGCGTTTCCTACCAAGGAACTTCTCCAGTGCAGGACAGACGGTATTGAAATCATTGAAGGCAGTTCGTTTTATGAAATGCTCACCGGCAAAGTCCTGGTGAAAATGATCAGCCCCAGCTGGCTGATCTTTTCAGACGGATTTAAAAAAAGCAGATGGAAAGCCGCCTTTAAACGGCTGGAGGATATTGTTTTGTCCTTTGTCATGCTGGTTCTGCTTTCACCGCTTTTTTTGATCACAGCCATTTTGATCAAAATTGACTCCAGCGGCCCGGTTTTCTTTTCCCAGGACCGGGTAGGCCTTGATAAAGAAGAATACATGATGCATAAGTTCAGATCCATGGTACAGGATGCGGAAAAAACCACCGGCCCGGTCTGGGCACAGACCGATGATGACCGCATCACCCGGGTGGGACGGGTCATCCGCAAATTCCGGATCGATGAACTTCCCCAGCTGTGGAATGTGTTCACCGGTAAAATGAGCATGGTGGGTCCCAGGCCGGAACGTAGGCATTTTACAGAGGATTTGGAAAAAAAAATTCCATTTTATGCCCAGCGGTTTAAT
>JAABSK010000244.1 GCA_011390435.1 Desulfobacteraceae bacterium
CATTATCGACTGTTGCCGGCGATCTTTTTTTTAAAATCCAGGGCAGAATGTGATCAGGCGATCCGGCTGTGCGGACCAAATCTGATCGACCAGGACCCGCAGCGTAAACAGCGGCTGAAAGAAAAAATCGAGGAGTTGGTCCGGAAGAACCCCCATCTTCGCAAGCATCGTCAAAAAAAATATCTGGAAAAAACAGCAACTGCCAGTCATCACAGCGGTCACCTGCCAGGATGGAAAGTGGTGGTTGAAACCCTTATGGCTGAAGGACTTTTAGACGCCATGTTTGCCACATCCACAGTTGCTGCCGGCGTAAATTTTCCAGCCCGTTCTGTTGTGGTGCTCAATTCAGACCGGTTCAACGGTGTGGAGTTCCTGCCATTGAGCCCTGGCGAGTTTCAGCAGATGACCGGACGGGCTGGCAGAAGAGGCATGGATCAGATCGGGTTTCAAATTATTCTGCCGGGCCGCTATATGGATCTGGAATACATTGGCGGTCTTTATGCCAGACCGGCTGCTGACATTGAAAGCCGGATAACGATCAATTTTTCAATGGTTCTGAACCTGCTCCTGTCCAACACGCCCCTTCAGATCAAAACCCTGCTTGAAAAATCCTTTGCCTCTTATCAGATTGCATCTGGAAAAAAACAGGGGAAACAGGCCCGTAAAAAATACGGTATCGGCCTGGAGCTGCTCTGGACGGATTTCCAGGCACATATGGCATTTTTAGAAGCCCATGACTTTGTCACGCAAGACGGCGCGCTTACATCTGACGGAGTCTGGGCGTCAAAACTGCGGATCGACGCGCCGTTGCTCGTGGCGCAGGGCATACGGAAGAATCTGCTTCCACAGCAGGATCCTGCCCTTCTGGCTGCAATTGTAAGCGCGTTTGTCAATGAAAAGGAATTCAGTGATGACCTGCTCTATACCGGCAGTCTTCCCAAACGGCTGAAAGATGTTTTTCTGGAGAATCGCAAAGGATTGAAACCGTTTGCCCTTCAACTGCTGGAAAGCGGTTTTGATGCCCCCAACCTGTTTATACAGCCCTGCGCATTGCTGTATGCATGGGCACATGATGCACCCTGGGAGGAGATGATCAATGGATCTGACTTTGCTGAAGGGGATCTGGCCCGCCTGATTCTTCGCACCAGTGAAAATCTCAGACAGATTGCAAGCCTTGAAGACAGTTTCCCCCAGATCGCCATGACGGCACGAAAGGCGATCGATCTGATATTAAAAGAACCTGTGGTAATGGTTTAAGTATATTTTTAAAAAAGGAGTTGAACAACACATGACAGAAGACAGCAAAAAAGTGATCTATTCCATGATCAATGTGAGCAAAACCCATGGTCAAAAACAGGTGTTGAAAAATATTTCCCTGTCATATTTTTACGGCGCAAAAATCGGTGTGCTTGGATTGAACGGATCAGGAAAAAGTTCACTGCTGAAAATCATGGCAGGGGTTGACACCCGGTTTTCAGGTGAAACCATTCTATCCAAAGGTTTGACCATCGGCTACCTGGAGCAGGAACCACTGGTGGACAGTACCAAAACCGTACGACAGGTTGTGGAAGAAGGGGTGAAGGAAACTGTTGACCTCTTGGCCGAATATGAGCAGATTTCAGAGGCTTTTGCCAATCCCATGTCTGACGATGAAATGGAAAAGCTGATTGAAAAACAGGGCCGGATTCAGGAACAGCTGGACCACATCGAAGCGTGGGATCTGGATTCAAAATTGAAAATGGCCATGGATGCGTTGCGATGTCCGCCGGAAGAGACCTCTGTGAGTGTAATTTCCGGTGGTGAAAAACGCCGGGTGGCACTTTGCAGGCTGTTATTACAAAAACCGGACATCCTGCTGCTGGACGAACCGACAAACCATCTGGATGCAGAGTCTGTGGCATGGCTGGAGCAGCATTTAAGCCGATATGAAGGCACGGTTATTGCCGTTACCCATGACCGGTATTTTCTGGACAATGTTGCCGGCTGGATTCTGGAACTGGACCGGGGCGAAGGCATCCCCTGGAAGGGAAATTACACCTCATGGCTGGAACAAAAACAGATCCGCCTGGCCAATGAACAAAAATCCGAATCCAAGCGGCAGAAGACCCTTCAGCGGGAACTGGAATGGATCAACATGTCTGCCAAAGGTCGGCGGACCAAATCAAAGGCCCGCATCAGTGCCTATGAACAATTACTGAATACCGATATCAACGCCAGGGAAGATACCATGGAGATTTTTATTCCACCAGGACCCCGGCTGGGACAGAAAGTTGTTGTGGCTGAAGGGATTACCAAGGGGTTTGATACCAGGATTCTGGTGGAGAATATGAGTTTTGTTCTGCCGGCGGGCGGCATTGTGGGTGTGGTCGGCCCCAATGGTGCCGGAAAAACAACCCTGTTCGATATGATCACCGGAAAGCAATCTCCTGATGCCGGTACACTGGAGGTGGGCCAGACGGTGAAACTGGCCTACGTGGACCAGGAAAGGGACAGTCTTGACCCGGAAAAAACCATTTTTGAAGTCATTACCGGCGGAAGCGATAAAATGCTGATCGGTGAACGGGAGGTGAATTCCCGGGCATATGTGGCAAAATTTAATTTTTCAGGTTCTGATCAGCAAAAAAGAGTGAAAGAGATCTCAGGTGGTGAGCGCAACCGGGTTCATCTGGCCACCATGCTCAAGCAGGAAGCCAATCTGCTCCTGCTGGACGAACCCACCAATGATCTGGACGTAAACACCCTTCGCGCCCTTGAAGAAGCCCTTGAAAATTTTGGGGGATCTGCCATGATTATCAGTCATGATCGGTGGTTTCTGGACAGGATTGCCACCCATATTCTGGCATTTGAAGGTGACAGCCAGGTGGTGTTTTTTGAGGGGTCATATTCAGATTATGAAAAAGACCGGAAAAAACGGCTGGGGATTGCTGCAGATCAGCCCACCCGTATCAAATACCGTCAACTGACCCGATAGCCTTTTATCCTGTCCCTGAACAATCAGTTATATTACTGTGTTCAGGGACAGGATAGATCGTGCTTGTTTAGTATCGACCCAGAATTCTCAGATTCTGGGTGACCTTTTCCAGTTTTGCCATCAGTCCGGTATTGCTTTTATCCAGAATATCCGCCTCAATGTCTACATAAAACATATATTCCCAGGGTTTTCCCAGCATGGGACGGGACTCGAGCTTGACCAGATTGATGTGGTTTGATGAAAAAATTTTCATGGCTTCAAACAGGGAGCCGGGCTGGTTTCCAATGGAAAAAATCAATGAAGTCTTTTTCACCACCTGATGGTGGCCATCCCCGGCCTGTGCAATAATGGCAAACCGGGTATAGTTCTGTGGATTGTCTTCAATCGATTCTTCCAGAACCGTCATGTCATACAGGTCTGCTGCCATGATTGAGCCGATCACTGCCGCATCCGTCATCCGGTCATCCCTGATCATGCGGACAGCGCTCGAGGTGGCATTGGACGGAACAATCCGGATATCCGGGTATTGATCCAGAAAGTTCTTGCATTGCGCCAGCGCCGGTGGCGGGCCGAAGATCTGCCGGATCTGTTCTTTTTGCACCCCTTTGTTGCAGATCAGGGCATGTTTGATGCGAAGGGTGATCTCACCTACAATATTCAGATGATATTCCTGGAGCAGATCATAGTTTTCATAGATGGTCCCGGACAAGGAGTTTTCCAGAGGGACCACACCGTATTGGCAGGCACCGGTTTCAACACAATCAAAAATATCCTTGAACGATTTGCTGGGAATCGGTGTGATCTCTGAACCAAAATATCCCAGAAGCGCTTTATGACTGTAAGCCCCAAGTTCACCGATAAAGGCTGCGGTCTTGGATGCAGCATCAACCGGTGGCCTGGACATCATGCGTGCTTTTTTCAGGTAATCAAAATCAAGCTGCTTTCCAATGACCGGCGCAATCACATAGATATCCCGGGTGAGTTCACCAAACTGTTCGGGATAGAGGCTCTGGGGTCCGTCAGACAGGGCATTGTCCGGATCATTGTGCACCTCGATCATCAGTGCGTCTGCCCCGGCTGCCACAGCAGCCCGTGCCATGGGGCTGACCTTTTCCCGGATACCGGTGGCATGGCTGGGATCGATCATGATCGGCAGGTGTGTCAGATTTTTTAAAACCGGGATGGCAGACAGGTCCAGGGTATTACGGGTAAACGGTTCAAACGTCCGGATCCCCCGCTCACAGAGAATGACCTGATCATTTCCACCAGCCATGATATATTCGGCAGACATCAGCCACTCTTCAATGGTGGCGGACAATCCCCGTTTCAACACCACGGGTATCTTGAGTTTTCCCACACATTTGAGCAGTTCGAAATTCTGCATGTTCCGGGCGCCGATCTGGATGGCATCCACATATTTTTCCATTAAACCGGCCTGGGATACCGATG
>JAABSK010000245.1 GCA_011390435.1 Desulfobacteraceae bacterium
TGTTTTGAAAACGCGATGATATCTGGATGGTCCTTGTCGATAAAATAGGTGGCGGTCAGACTGGCGGTCATGGGTACTCCTTTTCCAGGGCATTGACATCTTTTTTTACCCCTTGTGTATACCCCATGAAACCGGAAAAAATCAATGCCCGTTTTGCCCGGATGACGCAAAAACATCCCCAACACGGATATCTCAATTTTCTGAACCGTATTTTGGACAAACCATCCCTGTTCCTGTCACCCGCTATGTGCCTGCCGGTTCCAGCAGGGCTTTTTTACAAGGGTTTCCAGCTGGTGTACCGGATCGATGGCATGGCTTGTGTTCCTGGCCGTCTAAAGGATGCGTTCATTGGTGAGACAATGTGCCAGTGCCTGGGATAAGCGATTTTGGGTAAGCTGAGGCAGCGGAATGGGGGCAGGCCCCAGGCCGGACAGAAATATCCTCCGGCCGTGATAATGCTGCTCCAGGATATGGGACACAATGACCTGGGGAACCCCGGCGGCCGCTGCTGCTTCAAGATATCCCGGGCCGGCACCGATTGTTCAAACACCTCCTGCGCCCGATAAAATTCCAGGGCACGCCCTTCCCGCTGCACCGGTTCAAACACACCAGGGATTGCCATGCTCACATTGATAGCGGATATCAGATCACCTGATTGAAGAACGACCTGCTCCCGTGCCAAGAGATCGGCTGCTACGATTCGGAGGGGAATATCCAGCCCCTCAAAGTTTTTTTTCTTGAGCGTATCAGATATGAATGCCAGATACCCGTTCGCACTTACCAGCCCCCTGTTTCCCAGTTCAATTTCCACAAAATCGATCCATTGAAACGCGTTGCTGTCAATCAGATCGGTCAATGATACGCAAATTATTGTTGAGTTTGGGGAGACGTAATGATATCGAGACTATGGTTGCGTTTTTATGGAATTAAGGATTGCAAAAAGATGTTTGAGTTGTGGTAAGCCTAAAAGTGAGGGCTTGGGGGTTATAGTCCTGCCTTTATGATGGGAAAGGGTTACTGAGCTTTTATAGCATTATTGAACCCTATCGATTACCGACACTTTAATATAGAAATATCACATTGTGGCACTTTGCGGCATTGGTAAAAAACAGCAAGTTAATATGTTGAACTCAAAGCTTTTTTCATAAAAACATGCAGTTAAAAAATATTTTAATCCAAATTGCAGGAGAGCAAAATGGCTTGGAAAGATTTAAAAATCGGCAACAAGATCTTAATAGGCTTTGGAACTGTTATTGTTTTACTGGCAGTAATTTCCGGGGTAAGTATTTTTGGATTTAATGGCATATCCAAAACCAATAATATCCTTGTATATGAGAAAGACAACAGCTATCTCGTTGTCGAAAAAGTGGTGGATCATTACAAGTGGATTCATAAAGTTACGGAGGTTTTCTTAGATGATTCCGTGTCCACTATAACAGCTCAGACAGACCCCACAAAATGCAGCTTGGGAAAATGGATTTTCAACGATGAAACAAAAAAAAATGCCGATGATGATCCTGAAATTGCAAAATTCCTGGCGAGTATTAAAGATCCTCACCAAAGACTTCACAGCTCCGCCATAAAAATTAATGAAACATATGAACCCTTTGACATGGCATTGAGACACCTGCTTGATGCCCGATTGATTGATCATCTTAAATGGATAAAACAGTTAAACGACTCACTGCTGACCGGAAAAGAATTCCAGGGCGGCGTCAATTCCAAAAATTGTGCCTTTGGTAAATGGTATTATTCTTATAAGCCGGAATCTGAAGAGTTTGCCGCTTTCCTTAATAAAATGGAAACCCCACATGAAACACTCCATAATTCCGCTCAAAAAATAATCTCCCTTATGTCAGCAGGTGATATGGACAGCACACAAAAAATCTTTCGGGAAGAAAGCCTTCCCAGTCTGTCGAAACTGGAAGGTCTTTTCGCTGATATTGACAATTGGATTCAAGGCAAGGTTGAGAAACAGGAAGCAGCGATGAAAATATACACCCGTGAAACCAAACCCGCCCTTGATGATACAAAAAAAATTTTAGAAAACATGCATCATTATTTCAGCGGGCATGCTGACTTGGCTTCAGCGGATATGACCCAAAAAATGAAACAGACAAAAAGATCTGTAATGTTTTTTTCTGTTATTGCGGTCGTCATAGGTTTTCTGTTCGCTTTTTTTATCAGCCGACAAATTTCGAGAATGGTCATTGAAAGTTCAAAGTTCGCTACAGTTATTGCAGCCGGCGACATGACCCAAAGTATAAACATTGATCAGAAAGATGAAACAGGTATTTTAGCCAATGCATTAAATGAGATGGCCAAAAATTTAAAGGAAATGATCCAGAATATTTCCCAGGGTACGCAAACGCTTACAGCCTCAGCCACAGAGCTTTCAGCTATTTCGGAACAGATCAATACCAATTCTGATCAAACAGCAGAAAAGTCAAACACCGTGGCAGCGGCTGCAGAAGAGATGACAACAAACATGACAAGTGTCGCAGCGGCAACCGAACAAACGACTGCAAACATTCAAATGATCGTTTCTGCGGCTGAAGAAATGTCAGCCACCATCAATGAGATCGCAAATAATATTTCAAAAGGAAGTGCTACCACTTCTGAAGCAGTTGAAAAGGCAAAAGAAGTTTTAAAAAAAGTCGGGGCGCTCGGCAAGGCCGCCGCTGATATCAGCAAAGTTACCGAAACCATATCAGACATTTCTGAGCAGACAAATCTATTAGCGCTCAATGCCACAATTGAAGCTGCCAGAGCAGGTGAAGCCGGGAAAGGGTTTGCTGTCGTTGCAGGAGAGATCAAAGCACTTGCCCAGCAGACGGCAGAAGCGACCAATGAGATCAGTGACAGGATATCTGGTGTTCAAACCACAACCGCTGATTCTGTCGCTGCCATCAAGTCTATCGTCGTCATAATCAATGATATCAATGCAATTGTTACAACAGTTGCTACGGCTGTTGAAGAACAATCGGTCACTACTCAAGAGATCTCAAACAATGTGTCACAGGCTGCTGAGGGCGTGCAGGAGGTCAATGAAAACATTAATCAAACCAGTGCAGTGGCGGCAGAAGTCACCCAGAGCATTGCTGAAGTCAACCAGGCGGCTGAAGAGACGAGCAAAGGCAGTCAACAAGTCAGTACCAGTGCCCGGGAATTATCCAAATTGGCTGAAACTTTAAATGAAATGACTAGCCAGTTTAAAATATAGACTGAAGGTTCGCACATATTATCCAATGGCTGAAAATTCATAGACCAAAAAGGTTTGTATGACAATGAAAGCAAAACCCACCTATGAAGAACTGGAAAGACGGGTTCAGAAACTGGAAAAAATTGAATCCGATCACAAATCTTCCAAGGAAGCGTTGCGGAAAAGTGAAAATCAGATAAGCAGTATCTTCAGGAGTGCACCCGTGGGAATTGGGTCGGTTGTCAACCGGAGGCTGATCAAAGTCAACAACCGCCTGTGTGAGATGACGGGATATGATGAAACAGATCTGATCGGAAACAGTTCCCGGATGCTTTATCCCAGTGATGAAGAGTTTGCCTTTGTGGGCCGGGATAAATATTCCCAGATAGCTGACCACGGCACGGGCATGGTGGAAACCCGCTGGCAGAAACAAGACGGCACAATCATGGATGTCCTTCTCAGCTCTACACCAGTGGACCTGCATGACCATTCAAGAGGGGTTACGTTCACCGCCCTGGACATAACCGAGCGAAAGCTGGCTGAAAAAGAGTTGAAGCTGGCCCATGGAAGAATACTGACGATTCTGGACAGTATTGACTCAACCGTTTATGTGGCAGACATGGACACCTGTGAAATCCTGTTCATGAACAAAAGGATGATAACCGATTTCGGCGGGGATAAAACAGGTGATATCTGTTACAGTGCCTTCAGGAAAAATTCAGAACCCTGCAAATGCTGTACAAATGATCAGCTTGTCGACAAACACGGGAACCCGGCAGGTGTTCGTATCTGGAATGACAAAAACCCTGTCACAGGCAGGTATTATATCAATTATGATCGGGCCATTGAATGGACTAACGGCCGCCTGGTCCGGATGCAGATCGCCACAGATATTACCGATCTGAAAAAAATGGAGACCCAGCTCCTCCAGGCCCAGAAAATGGAATCGGTGGGCCGCCTGGCCGGCGGTGTGGCCCATGATTTCAACAACATGCTGGGAGTGATTCTGGGACATACTGAACTGGCACTGTTGCAGGCAGATGAAAATCACGATCTGTATGCCGATCTGAAAGAAATTCAAACTGCAGCGACGCGCTCGGCTGATATAACAAAGCAGCTCCTGGCTTTTGCCAGAAAACAGACCATCTCTCCCAAACAGCTGGATTTGAATAATACTGTAGAAAGCATGTTGAATATGCTGC
>JAABSK010000024.1 GCA_011390435.1 Desulfobacteraceae bacterium
AAGATGACGAGACCTTGCAAATGTATATTGAAGAATCGCTGGAGCATCTTGGTGATATCGAAAGTGATCTTTTGACCATCGAGGAATCTGGTGAGAATATCGATCTGGATCTGGTAAACAATGTCTTCAGGGCAGCACACTCTATCAAGGGCGGTGCTGGTTTCATGGGGTTAACCACCATTAAAAATCTTGCCCACCATCTGGAAAATGTTCTGGGCCTGATTCGTACAAAAGATATTCTCCCGGATTCAAACCGAATCAATGTGCTGCTGAAAGGTTTCGATCAATTGGAAGCCCTTTTGAACAATATTGAAACCAGCAATGATGTCGATATATCAAATCACATTACCAATCTGGAAAACATCACAAAATCTTCACTGCCTGAAGACAAGCAGGAAATTGTGACTCAGATTGTGGATATTGTTTTGTCAGATGGACGGGTTTTCCCTCAGGTATCTTTGTTTGAAATTGAACAGTGCAAAGCAGAGGGAAAAAATATCTTCATCGCAGAATATGACCTGCTTCGTGATATTCAGCGCAAACAAAAAAATCCCATCGAGGTCTTGAACAGTCTTCAGCGAACCGGAACCATTGTCGACTCCAGAATTGATTTTGGCTCTGTTGGTTTTCTGTCCGAAGACAATCAGCCGTCACGGATACCGTTTCAAGTTCTGTTTGCTTCTATCATTGAATATGATATGGCAGAAACCCTGTTTGGCCTCAAACGCCAGTACATCCATGCCGTAACCGACCAGATGGTCCGGAAAACCACAGCAGGTATCAGTGACGAACCCGTTGCCATGACGGCAAATGGTCCTGTTGTCGCGGCTGAAAAACCACTGAGTTCTTCAGCAAAACCTGCAGAAAAAACGCCCTTGCCCGCAGTGGAACAAACCGCAGCAAAAACGTCGAAACCCCAGATCATTGACCCTGTAGAAAAAAAATCTGATGATGAAAAAGAACTCAGCGCCAATGCCAAACCCCAGACATCGCTCAGGGTAAATGTCGGGCTTCTTGATACCCTGATGAACCTGGCAGGCGAGCTTGTTTTAAGCCGGAACCAGTTGCTTCAGGGGATTAATTCATCCAATCTGAAGGCAACCGAATTGTCCAGCCAGCGCATCGACATGATCACCTCCGAACTTCAGGAAGCCATCATGCGGACCCGGATGCAGCCCATTGCAAATATATTGAATAAATTCACCCGTGTTGTCAGGGACCTGTCCCAGCAGCTGGGAAAAACCATTGATCTGATCATTGAAGGAAAGGATGTTGAGCTGGATAAAACCATTCTGGAAGCCATCAATGATCCGTTGACGCATTTGATCAGAAACTCTGTGGACCATGGCATTGAAACTCCCGTGGAAAGAGAACAAATGGGAAAGAACGGCACAGGTAAAATCATTCTAAAGGCATTTCATGATGCCGGCCAAGTCAATATCGTCATCTCAGACGACGGCAGGGGACTGGATCCCAAAAAAGTTGCCAATTCTGCCATAGACAAAGGGCTGATCACCGACATGCAGGCCGAAGAGATGTCTGACAAACAAAAAATGGAACTGATCTTCCTGCCGGGATTTTCAACTGCCAAAGAAGTTACAGATGTTTCCGGACGGGGTGTGGGGATGGATGTTGTAACCACCAACATTGAAAGCCTTGGCGGTATTATCGAGCTGGATTCCGTCCCGGGTGAGGGCACGGATATTCAGATCAAGCTGCCCTTGACCCTTGCCATTATTCCCAGCCAGATCACCTCTGTGGGTACGGAGCGATATGCGGTACCGCAGGTGAATTTAAATGAACTGCTCAGGATACCCGCAAGCCAGGTAAAAGAGAAAATTGAAAAAGTAGGGGATGCCTCAGTGGTAAGATTACGCGGCGAACTGCTTCCATTACTGAACCTGGCACAGATGCTTGGAATTCAAAAAACATACATTGATCCTGCAACAGAGGATACACTTCCAGACCGGCGGCAAAACCTGGCAGACCGCCGATCAAAACAGCATCTGATCGACCCGGACGGTCATCTGGTTGAAGTACCGGAAAAGAACAATGATCTTGTTGACAGAAGCGGAGAAGACCGTCGATACCATACCAGCAGCGCCATGAATATTGCCGTGGTTTCCGCCGGTGCTTTCAAGTATGGGCTGGTGGTGGATCAGCTGCATGATTCAGAAGAAATTGTGGTCAAGCCGGTCGGCCGCCATTTGAAAAAATGCAACGCCTATGCCGGAGCAACCATCATGGGAGATGGAAAAGTTGCCCTGATCCTTGATATTTCAAACCTGGCACAGATGGCTGAACTGTCCACCGTGTCAGACGTGTCTCAGACCGCCAGAGCGGCTGAAGAGGCTGCTGCCGCTGCAAAGGACAAAGCAGCCCTGCTCCTGTTCAAAAATACCGACACCGACTATTTTGCAGCACCATTAAATATTGTGGAACGGATCGAACGGATCGAAACCGCTGCCATTGAAGAAATTGCTGACAGCCGCGTGGTTCAGTACCGCGGAGGCGCCCTGCCATTGTATGAACTTTCTCAGGTGGCGGATTTCAAGCCCCTTCCCCGGAGAGAACAGCAGGAGGTCATTGTCTTTAAGATAAAGGACCGGGAACTTGGACTCATGGTCACCCCCCCGGTGGATGCACTTGAGGTCAATCTTGATGTGGATGAAAGCACGTTAAAACAGCCGGCAATCAGCGGTTCAATGATCATCAACGGGCACACCACCCTTCTGGTGGATGTATTTGAAATGGTTAAAATCCTCAATCCGGGATGGTTTGCAGAAGATGCCCAGATCGCAGCTAAAATGGCTGAGTCCGGCGAAAAAATCATTCTGTTTGCTGAGGATTCCGCCTTTTTCAGAAATCAGGTAAAAACCTTTATGGAGGAAGATGGATTCAAGGTGATTGAGGCTGAAGACGGCTTGATCGCCTGGGAACTGCTCAAAGAGCGGGTTGATGAAATTGATATTGTGGTCACAGATCTTGAGATGCCCAATATGGACGGATTTGAATTAACCCGGCTGATTAAAACCAACGCAAAATATGCACATCTGGATGTGATCGCCTTAACATCCCTTGCCAGTGAAGCCCATATTGAAAAGGGGAGAAAAGTGGGCATTGATGAATATGAAATCAAGCTTGACCGGGAAAAACTCATGAAAGTGATCCGGAAAAAATTACACCTGGCCAGATAATCAAAGACAACAGATACGGTTCAATTTAAGGAGAAACAATGGCAAAAAAAAAGGTCGAATCTTCTTCTGAAGACGTTGAATTTTCCACTTTCTATGTCGGCGGTGCCCTGTGCGGGATTGATATTCTGAATATCCAGGAAATCAATAAACATTTTGAAATTACAAGGGTTCCTCAAGCTTCGGATTACATCAAAGGAATTTTAAATCTCAGGGGCAGAATCGTCACCATCATTGATCTTGGCAAAAAGCTGGGGCTGGCACCGGTAACCATCGGTAAAGACAACCGCAATATCATTGTGAACTCAGAAGAGGAACATATCGGTCTTCTGGTGGATTCTATCAGTGATGTTGTGATCGCCAAAAAAGAGGACATCGAACCTGCCCCATCCAATATCAGCGGCGTGAAAGGCAGATATTTCCAGGGCGTCTTAAAAACAGAAAAACAATTGATCGGGATTCTGGACATTGATGAGGTGCTTAAGGAATAATGAGCCAGATCAGAGCGCTGGTTGTCGATGATACAATCGTATACCGCAAAATCGTCGGGGATGTTCTCAAACAGATCCCTGGTGTTGACGTCGTGGGCTCGGCCAACAACGGAAAAATTGCCCTGTCTAAAATTGCTTCTCTTCATCCTGACTTGATTACACTGGATATTGAAATGCCGGAAGTGAACGGCATTGAGGTATTACAGGAATTAAGAAAAATGGATGACCCGCCTGTGGTGATCATGCTTTCCACCTTGACCCAGGAGGGGAGTGAAATGACCATCAAGGCACTTGAGCTGGGTGCTTTTGATTTTATTTCCAAACCGGCTGAAGGCAGAATGGCGGAAAATATGCAGAAGGTCAAAGATGCAATTTCCCCCATTATTACAGCGCTGCACCGCAGAAAAGAAACCCGTTTTAAAATACAGAACAAATTAAGAAGCGCCCGCCCCCGGCCATCTTCAGTCCCGTCACCGGTGCCCCATCCAAAACAGCAGTCCAGAGTTGTCCGTGCAAAATCCGAAGTCGTGGGAATCGGGATTTCCACTGGTGGACCCAATGCATTAACTGCGATGATTCCCCAGCTTCCGGCAAATTTGAAAGCCTGCATCTTGATTGTTCAGCATATGCCGCCGGTGTTTACTGCGTCTCTTGCCAACAGCCTGAACAACAAATCACCAATGACAGTCAAAGAGGCCCAGGATGGCGACCTTATTGAACCCGGCAAGATACTGATCGCCCCTGGAGGCAAGCAGATGAAAATCATTGCCGGAGCCGACGGGCTGAGCCGAAAGATTAAAATTACGGACGACCCCCCGGAAAACAGCTGCAAACCGTCTGCTGATTACCTTTTCCGATCCATTGCCCAGCATTATGTGGGCAGATCCACCGGCGTCATCATGACCGGCATGGGCTCAGATGGCTCCAAAGGTCTTGTTCAGATGAAAAACAATGGCAGCGTGATCATTGCCCAGGACGAAGAAACCTGTACGGTTTATGGCATGCCAAAAGAACCGGTTGAATCCGGTGTGGCAGATATTGTGGTCCCTCTGGAGCAAATTGCTGAAGAAATCATAAAAACCGTCATCTTATAACCATTTAATCCCTTTACCCGTAAAACCTATGGCCAAAATCAGCGTCACACCAGAAGAGTTTAAAAATTTTTCCAGATATATTTTGGAAATTTCCGGTATTGCGCTGGATATTGGTAAAGAATATTTATTGGAAACACGGCTGAACCCTTTACTTGCAAAATACAATTGCGCCTCGTATGCCGCCCTTCTGCAAAAAGCCAAAACAGATATCAAAAAAGAGGTGGAAAATGATATCATAGACGGTATCTCAACCAATGAAACCTATTTTTTCAGAGACAAAACACCGTTTGAGCTTTTACAGCATAAAATCATACCGGATCTGATTGACAAACGATCCAGGCAGACCAGTGGCAAGCCTTCCATCCGGTTATGGAGTGCTGCCAACTCAACCGGCCAGGAAATTTACAGTATTGCCATGACCCTGATCGAAATGGGGGTTACGCCGAATAAGTACAATATTCGCCTGTTCGGAACCGATATTTCCGATGCAGCGATTGCGCAGGCCAGCTACGGACTTTATAACAAGTTTGAAGTGGCACGTGGTCTCGATCCACGGCGGCTCAACCGTTTTTTTGATCCAAAGGAAGACCGGTATAAAATAAAGGATGAAGTCAGGGTCATGGCCCAGTTTAAAAAGATGAACCTGATGAAACCACTGGTTGGCCTTGGAAAATTCGATATTATCCTGTGTCGGAACGTAATGATCTATTTTACCAGTGCAGACCGCAGGAAAATTTATCACAACATTGCAAAGGTGCTGGAGCCTGACGGATATCTGATCATCGGGTCAACCGAATCACTGGTCAATGATATCGAGCTGTTTGCATCAAAAAAATATCTCAACTCGGTATTTTATCAATTTAAAGGAGTATAGAACACAAATAATGAGCGGTATTAACACCCGGGAATTTATTGATGAACTCATCTTTTGCATCAAAGAAGCAGATGTGGTCAAGGCCAAGGCTCTGCTGCAATTTTCATCGGATGCCGACCTGAGTGCTGAGGTTCAGCGCAACGCCCTGATCGAACTGGCAAAAGGCCCTGAAAAAGTCGTATTTCCTTTGTTGGAGTATTTAACGAAAATTGAGATCTCAAGTCCTGAAATCCAGGAATATCTGTATGATCTTATTTTAGATAAGGCTTACGGCAATACCGATCTGGTCATCAAATACATCACAGAAAACGAAAAAAAGCCACGACTGTTGTTTTTAAAGGCAGCAGAAGACCTTTTGATAACAAAAACCGCCCCGTATTTACAAAAAATCATTGAAACAGATACGGATACCGATATCATTACCGCAGCGATTTCCGCCCTTGGCGCACTGCGCCTCCCCCAGTCGCTTTCTGTGTTTGCCGCCATGGCATCACACAGCCAACCGGTTGTGCAGCGGGCAGCCGTATCAGCGCTGGCTGCATCCGGCAGCAATGAAGCCGTTGACCTGTTGATCAACTGCATTGGAACACAGGAAGAAACCAGTAAAATTGCTGTGGAAGCCCTGGGTGAGATGCAGGATGTATACGCCCTTGAAAAGCTGACCACATTATTGAGTTCTCCGGTTACCATTGTCAGAGACACCGCTATTGATCAACTCATGGGCCTGGGCAAAAAAGCCACCCCCATCCTGACAGGCGCATTTCAAAATGCCACGGCAGATTACCTGGTTCATCTGGTGACCACATTGGGATATATCGGCGATCCTGCAGCCATCAATCCGATACTGGATATTATCAACACCCAGCCGGAAGATGCCAATATCCGACAGGCTGCCTATGAAGCCATGGAGCGGATTCCTTCTCCCAAAACTGCGATCAGCCTGGTGCAAGGGCTTCAGGATCCTGTGGAATCCGTTCGGATGAGTGCAGCACGGGCAATTGACAGAAACCTGTCAAAAGCGCTGATCGCAGGGCTCAGAAATGTTGTCAGAGAAGAATCTTCTGATGCTGTCAATGCGGTGGCCGCCTTGATCGATTCCGATGCCAGTAATATTTTCAATTTTCTGGTGGAAGAAGAATCCTTTAAAACAGTTGCCATGACACATATGCACACCAGGGCAGATTCTGAAACCCGGAAAACCTTTTTAAAACAGATGAAAAGCATTGGGCAGGAAGAATTTGCAGACCAGCTTTCCCGTTCTCAAACCCAGGCTTCAGAGCCTGCTGAGAAAGACGCACTGATTTTTGTTATTGATGATTCAAAAATGATGCTCAAGCTGTATCAAAACAAATTGACCGCTTTGGGGTTTTCACCACTCCTTTTTGATAAACCTGAAAACGCGATTCCTGAAATTATTCAAAAAAAACCCGACCTGATCATTACCGATCTGAATATGCCAAACATCAGCGGGCTGGAATTAACCCGTGAAATCCGGAAAAAATACACCCGGCAGGAAATACCGATTCTCATGATTACCACGCAGAGCGATTTTGTCGAAGAAAAAGGCAAGGACCGCCACGTCAATGATACGATTCTAACCAAATCCGGTATCAATAAAGTGCTGCACAAGCCGTTTACAGATGAACAGTTTCACAATGCCGTTGGTGAATTTATCTCTGCCTGACCGTGCAGCCGCCACCATAAACTCAAGGATACAATATGATTCGCAAAGCCACCCTGGATGATATCAAAACCATCCATGCCCTGCTGCAGCTTTATGGAAAAAAAGGCGAGCTTCTTGCCCGCCCTTTGCCCAAGCTGTATGACCACCTGCGGGATTTCTGGGTATTTGAAGATTCCGGATCAAAAAAAGTAGTGGGCTGCTGCGCATTGCAGTTCTGCTGGGAAGATCTTGCTGAAATCCGTTCTCTGGCAGTTTATCCAGACCATACTGGAAAAGGAATCGGAACAGCACTTACGGAGCGGGCCATCCAGGAAGCCTTTTATTTCAAGATAAAAGACCTGTTTACGCTGACCTACCGGCCCACTTTTTTCAAGCGCTTTGATTTTTCCATTATCAGCAAAAAAGAACTGCCGCTTAAAATATGGGCGGACTGTATCGGGTGTGTCAATTTTCCCAACTGCGATGAAACCGCTATGCTCAAAAAGCTATGAGTACACCATTTTGTATGGAATCGGTGGGTAAATCAGCACGGACGGTTTGGGCAGAATATACTCCTGAGAAACCGTCAGCCAGTTGGTATCTGCCTTCAGCTCCCTGAGCCGTCCGCCCTCTGACGGCAGACTGTGGAGTGTATAATCGTAGCGGACTTTTAAAATACAGATAAAATATTTCCGCAGCCGGGCCACCACATAATGCTTTGTAAAACTGTTCTGGCTGATATTGATGGTGTCGGCCAGTTTTTGAATATCCTCCTGGCACAGTTTTACCAGCACCGCTTTGGAAACGCCCTGCTCATCAATTTTTAACAGGGTCCTGGATTCACTGGAAGAAACATACACGGTGGTGATGCCGGGAAGCTGCCTGAAATACTGGGCCGCTACAATGGCTGCGGTGCGGCGGCCACCAGACAGAACCGGTACGCCGTAATATTCAAAGAACTTTTTTTGAAAATCTTCAGCATACTTGTCCCCTTTTTCATAAAGATCCTTGGAAATATACCGTAATTCCCTTGCCAGGTCTTCAGATGCATCTGCAATGGGCCAGTCGATCCGGACATGAAAGTGGGTCAGTGCATACCGGACCTTGCTGTGCTGATTGCGCTGGATCAAAAGAGCATAATCAATCGGCAGCAGTGATCTGAGCAGCGAAAAAAAATCAGTGGTATCAAAAAATTTCAGATTCCGGTTAAAGTTTTCAACATCAGGAAAATATTTATGGCGAAGCAGATTGTTTTTAGTTACCCGGTTGGCATCAAAATAGCGAATATATTTTTTGTGTTTTTTATCAATCCCATCTTCATGAAAAATAATTAAAAAGGAATTCTGGGCGTCGAATTCAATCGACGGTATCCGGGCCCGGGGCTTGAGTTCCCGGAGCTCCACAAACGGATATGGTGTTTTCAATCGGACAAAGTTATGATAGGAGCCCACAAGGGAATATCCCAGAACGAATTGATCCAGCTCATCCCTGAGCACCTCATAATACGATCGTCGCAGTCGGTCTTCCCGGCTTAAACATTCCCTGAGCTTACAACGCATGATACTCCTTCCTTTGCTGAATTATCCCAAAGCAACCACCCCCGGCAATCTCTTTCCTTCCATTAAATGCAGAAACGCACCGCCACCAGTGGAAATATAGCTGATGCGATCAGCGACATTACATTTTTTAACCGCAAGCCCGGTATCCCCGCCCCCCACAATGGAGAAGGCTGCAGAAGCAGCGATGGCGTCAGCCACCGCCTGCGTTCCAGCCATGAATTGATCCATTTCAAATACTCCCATGGGTCCGTTCCAGACAATGGTACCGGCGTTTTCAATTGCCCGGGCGTACTGTTTTGCGGTGTCAGGCCCGATATCCAGCGCCAGCCATCCATCAGGAATCTGGTCAAGGGCGACAGGCTTTACAGCAGCATTTCTGTCAAACGTGTCAGCACAGATCAGATCAGTTGGAAGCAGCAGATCAACTTTTTTTTCCGCGGCTTTCTGGATGATCCCTTGAGCAGTCGCCAGCAGCTCAGACTCGATCAATGACCCCTTGGTGTCCACGCCCTGGCTTTTGAGAAAGGTGTTTGCCATGGCACCACCGATCATCAGGACATCAACATAGTTGAGCATATTCTCCAGTGCCGCCAGCTTGCTGGAGACTTTTGCCCCGCCAATGATCGCAACAAGTGGCCGTTTGGGATTTTCCACAGAATCGTAATAAGATCTGATCTCTTTTTCAAGTAAAAAACCTGCAGCTGTTTCTTTGACAAACCGGGGAATCCCGGTTACTGACGCCTGGTCCCGGTGACAGACAGAAAAAGCCTCGTTCACATAGACATCGCACAGGTCAGCCAGCTGTCGGGAAAATGCTTCATCATTTTTCTTTTCTTCAGCATGAAATCTTAAATTTTCAAGCAGCACAATCTGACCATCCTTCAGATCACCCGCCATCTGTTTAACCACATCGCCAATACAGTCCGGTGCAAACAGAACCGGCTGGTTCAGCAGCACCGACAGCCGCTCTTTCACCGGAAGCAGGCTGAACTTTTCATCCTTTTTGCCGTCTGGCCGGCCCAGGTGAGACGCCAGTATGATTCTGGCATTCTGGCTGAGGAGATACCGGATCAATTCCAGCGTGGCCACAATCCGGTTATCATCTGTGATGTTGAGCGCCTGATCCATGGGGACATTGTAATCAACACGGACAAACACGCTTTTCGATTTTACATTGACATCTTTTACGGATTTCATTGCATCCTCCATCGTTGTTGTTGTGACCGGACTGCTATTTTTTATGATTTCGGTGCAGCTGTTTTTTGCGGGACCATCGCTCAAAAAAAGTGATCGTTCCAGACTGTGTCCCCCGCTTCAGGATCTCCTCTTCCACTGCCATGCCCTCCTGACCCGACACTGCCATTCTGAGACATTTTGTTTTCACCGGACAATGGTAAAAACATTCATCCGGTGTCTGTCTCAGGCCGCTGTCGGTCATGGGAAAAACCTTTTCAAGGCAGCCAAAACATTCCGGGACGGGCGTATCACTATCCATTTTGTCTATCAAATTCCTTTTTAAATTCACAGATCAGTCCATGGGCGGCAAAGCTGTAATACCCTTCACTGCCAACCACCATGTGCTCATGCAGGACAATCCCCACAGACTGTAATGCAAAATACAACCGCCGGGTAATCTGAATATCACTCGTTGACGGCTCAACATTTCCAGAGGGGTGATTATGGGCAAAAATAACCGCAGCAGCGTTGTGCTGCAGTGCACTGATAATCACCTCCCGCGGATATACCGAACTGCTGGTTAACGTTCCTTCAAACAAAATCCTGGACGTTAATACCCGGTTTTTGGCATCCAGAAAAACAGCTGCAAAAACCTCTTTGTGTTTATGCCCGATGGTCTGGGCCAAATATTCCATGAGGTCCGCAGGATTCTGCACCACATCTTTTGATACAATCTTCTTTTCCAGATACCGGTCAGCCACAGCCTTGATCAGGCGAATCCCCAGACTGTTCAATGGCCCGACGCCATTGACCTCACACAAAGAATGTTCACTGGCCTCTAAAACCCCCTGAAAGGTCTTAAACCGTTTCAGCAGGGCTTTTGCACTGTCCTTACAGTCTTTTCTCGGGGTGTTCAGCGACAACAGCAGCTCAATGACCTCATAATCATGAAATCCGTCAAGCCCTCCGGCAAGAAACCGCTCTTTGAGACGGCGCCGGTGACCTTCTCCTTTATGCGTCCGGGAGATCTGCTGGGGATTCTGTGTCGGCATCTGCTTCTTCACCTTCCGGCAGACGGGCAATTCCAATGAGCGTTTCATCGGCAGACAGATTGATCAATCTCACCCCCTGGGTGTTTCGACTGATCGTATTCAGGCTGCTGATGGAAATCCGGATCAATTTCCCCTTATTGGTCACCATCATCAATTCATCGCTGTCGTCCACCAGCATCAGGGAAACCATTTTGCCGTTGCGCTGGGATGTTTTAATGGAGAAAACCCCTTTCCCTCCCCGGGTCTGGGTTCTGTACTCCTCGATCAATGATCGTTTTCCATATCCGTTTTCCGTGACCGTCAACAGGGTGTTTTCAAATTCCAGAACCGCCATGCCGACCACTTTTGAGTCTTTGGCAATCCGCATGCCCCGAACCCCCATGGAACCTCGTGCAGTTGCCCGCACATCGCTTTCATGGAAACGGATCACTTTTCCACCGTCCGAACCCAGCAGAATATCCATATTGCCGTCGGTAATTCTGGCAGCGATCAGTTCGTCCCCGTCAGACAGCTTGATGCCGATCAGACCACCGGAACGCGGCCGGGAATATGCCATGAGATCGGTTTTCTTCACCCGCCCTTTTTTGGTCACCATGACCACATACTTGTCATCCACAAATTCATCCACTGTCAACACGGTGGCCAGTTTTTCACCTTCATCAAAATTGAGCAGATTCACAATGGCCTTTCCCATGCTGGACCTGCCGGCCATGGGCAGTTCATAGACCTTTGACTGATACACCTTTCCAAAGGTGGTGATGAACAGAAATGTCGCATGCGTGGACGCCACAAAGAGGTGCTCGACAAAATCATCGGATTTGGTTCCCATGGCGGTCTTGCCTTTGCCCCCCCTGTTCTGGCTGGCGTAAAGGCTGACGGGATTCCGCTTGATGTATCCACTGCGGGTCACCGTAACCACCATGTCTTCTTCTGCAATCAAATCTTCAATACTGATCTGGGCGGTACTCTCAACAATGACAGTCCTCCGGTCATCGCCATAGGCTTCATCCAGTTCTTTCAGCTCATCTTTGATCAATCCCCTGACCACCTCATCACTGGATAAAATAGTTTGATACCAGGTAATGTCTTTGAGCAGGGCATCGTATTCACTGACAATCTTGTCTCTTTCCAGTCCGGTCAGTCGCTGCAGGCGCATCTCCAGAATCGCCTGGGCCTGAATCAGGGTCAGGCTGAAACGTTCCACCAGTGTGTTTTTCGCTTCGTCCGGAGAACTGGAAGCCCGGATCAGTGCCACGACCTCGTCCAGATTATCCAGCGCAATTTTCAAACCTTCCAGAATATGAGCCCGCTCCTGAGCTTTTCTCAGATCAAAGCGGGTCCGCCGGACAATCACCTGACGGCGATGATCAATAAAATGGGTCAGAATTTCTTTCAGGGTCAGAAGCTGCGGTCGGTTATTGACAACAGCCAGCAGAATAATTCCAAAGCTGGTCTGCATGTTGGTGTGTTTATACAGTTGGTTGATCACCACTTCTGCCATCTGATCGCGTTTGAGGCCGATGGCAATCCGCATGCCCTGCCGGTCGGATTCATCCCGGACAAACGAAGCACCCGTGATGACTTTGTCCCGCATAAGCTCAGCAATTTTTTCAACCACCCTGGCTTTGTTCACCTGATAGGGAAGCTCTGTCACCACAATGGTTTCATGACCGGTTTTTTTATTTTCCTCCACCTCAACCTTTGCCCGCAGTGTGATAATTCCCCTGCCGGTACTGTAGGCTTCGTGAATGCCTTTTGTGCCGAAGATATGACCATATGTGGGAAAATCAGGCCCGGGAATATATTCCATCAACTGGGCCACATCCATGGATGGGTCATCAATGAGCTGCGCCAGCCCGGCTGCCACCTCCCGGATATTATGGGGAGGGATATTGGTGGTCATGCCCACGGCAATGCCGGAAGATCCGTTCACCAGCAGGGCGGGAAATTTTGTCGGAAGAACAGATGGTTCTTCAAGCGTCTCGTCATAATTGAGGATAAAATCAACGGTTTCTTTTTCCAGATCCGCCAGCATTTCATGGGCAATTTTCTGCATCCGTATTTCAGTGTAACGCATGGCTGCCGGAGAGTCACCATCCACCGACCCAAAGTTCCCCTGGCCATCCACCAGCATGTATCGAAGCGAAAACGGCTGTGCCATACGGACAATGGTATCATATATGGCAGAGTCTCCGTGGGGATGATATTTACCCATGACATCACCGACGATGCGGGCTGATTTTTTATATGGTTTATTCCAGTCGTTGCGCACCTGCTGCATTGCATACAGAGAGCGCCTGTGGACCGGCTTAAGACCGTCACGGACATCCGGCAATGCTCTTCCGATGATCACACTCATGGCATATTCAAGGTAGGATTGTTTCATCTCCTTTTCAATGCTGGTCGTTTTCTGTTCTGTTTCGATAGTCACCGTTTAAACTCCAATTATTTCGATTTTGGAACCTTTCCAGGTTCAACCATAAATTGAAAACTAGAAAAATAGATATCTGCCAGGGTCAAAAAAAACGTGGCAATCAAGGGGCCGTATATAATTCCCAGTATACCAAAGGTTTTCAACCCACCGATGATTGAAAAAAATACAATCAGGGGATGCACTCTTGCGCGATTCCCCACCACCCGCGGTTTAAAAATATATTCAATACCCCATGACAAAAGGGCGTAAAACACCAGTACAAAAATCCCTGCAGCAAACTTTGATTTCAGCAAAAGCAATATGGCTGCAGGAACCAGCACGATCCCAATTCCCAGGATCGGCAAAAATGCCAGAAAGCCCATAATCACCCCCCATAAAAACGGGGAATTAAATCCCAGGAACAAAAACAGCGCACCTCCGGCAACACCCTGTATCAATCCGCCAAGTCCGTTGCCGATCAAAACAGCCCCGGCCATGCCCATGAATTTATCAAACAATTTCGCATCATGTTCATCCGGCAGCGGAGAGAGATCATACAGATATTGAATGAACTTATCCCCGTCCACCAGCATGTAAAACACCACAATCAGCATCAAAAAAAAATACAGCACCAGACTGAACACGTTGGACGTGATGAACCTGGCCTGTTCAAACAATGAGAAACCCACAAATTTTCCCAGCTCGGAAAACGGACTGATCAGTTCATCCCAGGTCACCTGTTTTGCAATCCCTGCCTTTGCGATCAGATCGTTCAGCCGTTCCAGCACATGGGTGCTGGCCAGAAGATTTTTGATCTGATTTGAAAACACGGCATCCCTGGCCATGACATACAGATCAAACGCTTCTTTTGAAACGATGCCCACAAAAAAAACCACCGGAATCAGCACCACAAAAAAAATTAAAATACAGGTCAGAACCGAGGCGGCTACCGGTCGCAGTTTTCTCGAAAACAGCCGAAACACCGACCTGAAGATGCCTGCAGTAATAATACCAAGAAGAATTGTGGCAAAAAAAGGGGCAATCAGCTTTCCTGCAAGAAAAATGGAACCACAGAACAGGACGATAAAAAAAACAAACACTGCTCGCTGAGAAATATTTTGCTCCAAGGGTTCACCAGTTTATTGCCGTCTTAAAGGCCTTAAAAAAACAGACAGGATAAAAACCATGTAAAGCCGTGATCTGAAAAATTAACAGACACGGCTTTACATGCATTTCAAAAATAAAACATGCAGTTTTAATTTCGGATCAGGCCAAGGGTAACCAGAACAAGAAGAATCTCAAATATAATGACCTGAACAAAACTTCCGAAAAAATGATACACAATGCCACCGCCGACAATGGCCGGGACTGCACTGTAAATCAAGATGCCCAGCTTTCGAGGAATATCCATAATCCAACCACCTTTTGAATTCGCGTTGAAATCACATCAAAATCATTCAATTTTTTAGCATTTTACCGCTGTCAAGTAAAGGAAAAAAGCTTACCTTTCGATGATCATGGCCATCCCCATACCACCGCCGATACACATGGAAATCAAGCCGGTTGAATAGGATTTACGCTTCATCTGGTGAATGGCCGTAACCATTTGTCTTGCACCGGTGCATCCAATGGGATGACCAATGGAGATACCGGATCCCAGCTCATTGGGTTTTTCCACATCAATGTTCAGCTCTCGCATGCATCCGATGGCCTGTGATGCAAACGCTTCATTCAATTCGATCAGGTCAATATCACTGATCTGCATGCCGGTTTGCTTGAGGACCCGCTTGATCGCCGGAACAGGTCCAAGACCCATATAGGCCGGATCAAGGCCGCCGGCGGAAAACCCTTTGACCCTGGCCAGCTTTTCAAGCCCCAGCGCATCTGCCTTTTCTTCAGACATGAGCAGAACTGCTGCTGCAGCGTCGTTGATACCAGAGGCATTGCCTGCGGTAACCGTTCCGTCCTTTTTAAATGCCGGGCGAAGTTTTGCCAGTTTTTCAAGGCTTGTCTCCATGGGGCGTTCATCTTTATCAACGATGGTATCCCCTTTTCGAGATGCAATGGTGACCGGAACAATCTCTTTGGCAAAGGTGCCGTCATTAACCGCAGCATAGGCCCTGGCATGGCTGAGTGCCGCCAGCTGGTCCTGCTCTTCTCTGGTGATACCGTATTTTTCCACGATATTTTCAGCAGTCATTCCCATGTGATACCCATAGAAAATTTCATACAATCCATCAAACACCATCAGGTCATGGACCGGTCCAATACCGGTCAGCTCCATCCGATGTCCCCACCGGGCTTTGGTCAGAGCCATGGGAGCATTGCTCATACTTTCCTGGCCACCGGCAATGATCGCGTCTGCCTGCCCGGTCATGATGGCCTGGGCACCCAGAGCAATGGCTTTCAGCCCTGAACCGCAGATTTTATTGATGGTAAATGCCGCACTCTGCCGCGAAATTCCGGCACTGATCATGGCCTGCCGCGCTGTGTTCTGACCCTGCCCGGCCTGGAGCACGTTCCCCATGATCACCTCATCGATAAATACAGGATTCAGTGCCGCATCATAATCATATCCTCTTTTTTCAAGATCAATCATTCCCTGATCTTTGAGCGTTGCCGGTGAAAATTCATCCTGGGACGCATCCACTGCAGGTCTCAGACCCACCCGTTTCAACACATCTTTCATGACATATGTACCCAGATCGACAACGGGCACGTTTTTCAGCGATCCGCCAAATGATCCCACCGGTGTTCTGACGCCACTGACAATAACGACTTGCTTCATCTTCAACCTCCATATTGATTTTTCCACTCAATGCGATTACAGTCTTTCAATACTACAGGAACAGCAAAAAAGAGACAATTAAAAAATAAAAAAAGGACGCTGGCATGTGCTTAATTCTCTTTGGTTATCAGGTTTGCGATCAATACCCGCTGGTCCTTGCCGCCAACCGGGACGAGTTTCACCAACGGCCCACAAAACCCATGCATGACTGGGCAGATCCAGATGTGATCCTTGCCGGCAAAGACCTGGAACAGAATGGAACCTGGTTCGGGATCAACAAAAAAACCGGCCGGTTTGCCGCCCTGACGAATTTCAGGGAACCATCACATCAGATTCCCAATGCCCCGTCACGGGGCCAGATCATTGTGGATTCTCTTATGTCCCCCGCCCCTGTCAGCGAATTTTTGCACGCATTTCATCACCGTGCGCATGTTTTCAACGGGTTCAACCTGCTGATCGGAGATGTCACAGATCTTTTCTGGTACTGCAATATCAACGGTGCCATTGAAAAGATCACGCCCGGCATACACGGGCTGAGCAACCGCTTTCTGGACACGCCCTGGCCCAAAGTAACATCCGGAAAAAAAGCCCTGAAAAAAGCCCTGGCACGCCCGCTTAATACAAAATCCCTTTTCTCCATATTGACCTGCCAGCAGATCCCGGATGACAGCCTGCTCCCGGATACCGGTGTCGGCCTGGCATGGGAACGGATGCTCTCCCCGTTGTTTATCCGCAGCCCTGAATACGGCACCCGGTCGTCAACACTGCTGGTGGTGGATCAACACCACCGGATGGAGGTGATCGAACGGACCTGGGACAAGGCAGACCCAGACCGGTATTCAGACCTGGAATTTGTCCTCACCCCGTCTACCGACCCAGAAACTCCCTGACCCAGGGTGTTTCTGGATGCTGAAGCAATTCTTCCGGGCGGCCCTGCTGAACAATTCTTCCCTGATCCATGACAATGACAATATTGCCTGCAGCAAACGCTTCTTCGTGGTCGTGGGTGACAAAAATCGTGGTGATCTCCACAGCTGAAATAATGGCGGTCAGTTCAGCCAGCAGCCGTTTTCTCAACATCCGGTCAAGGGAGCTCAACGGTTCGTCAAGCATCAGCAGACCTGGACGGGGCGCCAGCGCCCGGGCCAGGGCAACCCGCTGGCGTTCACCGCCGGACAGCTCATCAATCCGGCGGTGTTCAAATCCCTGCAGACCGGTCATTGACAGCATCTGGGCGACCCGCTCTTCAATCTCAAACTTGGGCATCTGCTTCATTTTCAGGCCAAATGCAATGTTGTCGCGGACATTCATGTGGGGGAAAAGGGCATAATCCTGGAACATCATACCAAAACACCGCTTGTAGGTGGGGAGATGATCGATCAGCCGGTTGTTGAAATAGACATGCCCGGAATCCGGCGCATCAAGACCTGCAATCACTCTGAGCAGGGTTGTCTTGCCGCTGCCGGACGGGCCCAGAACGGACAGTTTGGTTCCCTGGGGCAGATGCAGGTTGATATCCTGAAGACTCATGATCCCATTGACAAACTCTTTATTGATCTGATCCAGAACCAGTGCGTTTTTCATTAAAAATCCCGTGCTGTTTTGGTTTGAAAGGTTTCAATCAGCATAAATCCCAGGGCAGTGGCCATCATCAGCAAGGTGGCCATGGCCATGGCCTGTCCATAATTCATCGCACCTGGCTGCCCTAAAAACCGATAAATGGCAATGGGAATGGTCGGTGTCTGAGGCCGGGCGGCAAAAACCGTGGCCCCGAACTCGCCAAGACTGATGGTAAAGGCAAAAACAGCCCCTGCAACAAGGGATCTGGATATCGTTGGCAGATCAATGGTTTTAAAGATCTGCCAGGGTGATGCCCCCAGCACCTGAGCCGCTTCCCAGAGATGATCCGGCATGGCGCGCAGTGCCGGCAGTATTGCCCTGACCACAAAGGGAAAACCCACCAGGGCATGGGCAATGGGAACCAGAAAAACAGAGCTTCTCAAATTCAACGGCGGGGTATCCAGTGTAATGATGATACCAAATCCCAGGGTCACTGCAGATGTTGACAGCGGCAGCATGAAGATGGGGTCGAAAAAGGAGGTCAGTCGGTGTTTGAATGTCTTTTCACTGTAATGAATAAACAGGGCGGCACATCCGCCGATGATCAGTGCAATCATCAGGGACAGTGCTGCAAACAGCAGTGAATTTCCAATGGCATGGACAGGCGGCACGTAAAAAACAGATCCTGAAATATTGTCAAACAATGCCCGGTAAAATACAAGGGTCAGTTTGCCGTCATGCATCAGTGAATGGATGACCAGCACCAGAAGTGGCATAACACACAATCCGAGAATAAACAGCACCACACCCGCCACCAGCAGTTTTTCCCACAAAAAAACCGCCTTTTTCAATTGGTCCGAACTGGTCTGGGAGCTTTTTCCTGCCCTTTTCCGGGAGAGCAGGGTATATCCCCACAACAGCATAAAGGTAAACCCGATCTGAACAAGGGAAAGGACCGATGCCACCGGCAGATTGAACAGGTGGGCAGCCTGCCGGTAGATTTCCGCCTCAATGGTGGAATAGGATGGCCCGCCAAGAATCAGAACGATGCCAAAACTGGAAAAACAGAACATGAACACCAGGGCACAGCCACTAAAAACCGCCGGCCTGAGCAACGGCAGGGTGATATGAAAGAACACCTGAAAAGGACCTGCGCCCAGAACTTTTGCCGCATCGGAAAACTGTTCCTGAAGTGACCCCCAGAATCCAGAGATGATTCTGAGCATGACGGAAAAATTATAAAACAGATGGGCCATAAGAATCATGGCCAGTGGATGGGACAACGGGGTGCCGCCCAGAAAGCCGTACCGGCCGAAACAGGCCTGAAATGCCGCTGCCACCACAACAGCCGGCAGAACAAATGGGATGGATGCAAGGGTTTGAATGATTTTTTTGCCCTTAAAGTGATACCTGGAGATCACAAATGCGCAAGGCAGCGCACAAACCAGTGTCAGCAGCGTGGAAACCCCGGCCTGCCAGAAGGTGAACCACAGAATGCGCACCATCCGGGACGATAAAAAAACCTGGGACACTGCCCCGAACCCCATGGATGCATCCTGAAAAAAACTGTTCAAAAAAATGCCGGACAACGGATAGAAATAAAACACCAGAAAAAACAGCAGGGGAAAAACACCGGCCAGGGCATACGGATGCAGCAGGGGATGAGCCGTTTTCAAAACAGCGCGTCGGTCCATTCCCGAATCCAGGCTTCTCTTTTTTCATCGATGAGCTGAGGATCCAGCACAGCGGGTTGGGCAGCGGTCCTTGCATGCTTTTGAAACAGATTCGGCAGGGGCGCATCCGCATTGGCCGGAAAAACAAACATCTGCAGGGGAATATCCGCCTGAAAATCTGTTGACAGCAGAAAATCCATGGCTTTTCGGGCAAGATCCGGCTGCCGGGTTTTGTTGAAGATACCGGCAAACTCGATCTGCCGGAAAGCAGCCCCATTTTCCAGAACCGTGCCTGTGGGGGCTGTTGCGGGTTTTTCTTCAGCAAAAAACACTTCAGCTGCCGGACTGGAGGCGTAGCTGACGACAATGGGCCGGTCCCCTTTGGACGCTGCTGTAAAATGTCCCCAATACGCTTCTTTCCAGCCATTGGTGATAAGCACCCCGTTTTGTTTGAATTTCTGCCAGAAGTCAAGATATCCGTCCTGGCCGAACCGGCTGACGGTTGCAAACAAAAAGGCAAGCCCAGGCGAAGATGTCGCTGGATTCTGGACAACACTCAGGTTGTTGTAAGCCGGAAGAATCAGATCTTCAAGTCTGGCCGGCGGAGGCAGGGCAGCGTTTTGAAACCACTCAATATCATAATTGATACAGACATCACCATAATCAACCGGTATCAGCCGGTTTTGATTGTCCAGCCGCAGATGTTCCGGCACCGATGATAAATGGGCAGGGGCGTATGGCAGAAACATCTCTGCCGCCAGTGCCCTGCCCAGAAACGTGTTGTCCACGCCGTAAAACAGGTCAGCCAGTGGATTGTTTCTGGACAAAACAGCCTTGTTCAATGCCTCTCCAGCATCTCCGGACTTGAGAATCACCCATTTTGCCTGCACCTGGCGTTCAAATTTTTCCACCACTTCTTTGCTGACGCTGAAACTGTCATGGGTCATCATTGTGATCACCGGCATGGATTCATTTTGAGGCGCCTCTGAACAGGCCAGGATCATCAGTAAAAAGAACAGACAAAAGACAAAAAAGAACTTGGATCGCATTGGCTTACCTCCATCAGTTATCATCAAATCAATCAGGGTTTTCCGCCCTGCTGCTGCCGAACCCCCTGCCAGACATCCAGCCGTTTTTTCACCGTGCTTTCGTAACCGCGCTCCACTGGATGGTAAAACCGCTGTTTTCCAATATTTTCAGGCAGATAGGTCTGAGCAGTAACGGCATCGGCATGATCATGGGCGTACTGGTACCCCTTTCCATAGGACAGCGATTTCATCAGCCGGGTGGGGGCATTGCGGATATGCAGTGGAACCGGCTGATATCCGGTTTCCTGAACACATTTTTTCACTGATTTGTGCGCCATGTATACACTGTTGCTTTTGGGTGCAGTGGCCAGATAGACTGCGGCC
>JAABSK010000246.1 GCA_011390435.1 Desulfobacteraceae bacterium
CCGTTCCTTGAAATATTCGATCAGCTCTTCCGGAGTCATTTTGTTGAGCTTTTCCTCATCAATGCCCAGGGCATCCGCCACCATTTTAGGGTTTTTAAGCCATTCATCCAAAAGGCCCCGGGCGATCTCATCAATCTCAAACCCCGCATCCTCGGGCAGGGGGACCCCTTCAAAATGGTGGGCAAACACCTGGTCATACAGGTCAAAATACCGCTCGCTTTTCACCAGGATGGCCCGGGCACAGGTATAAAAATCGTCCAGACCGGCCACCATGCCGTTGTAAAGGGCTTTTTGCAGGGTCAGAAAAGCGGTGGGGGACACGGGAATCCCCACTTCCTTGAGGGTATAGAAAAATTTTACAAACATGGGGGATGACCTTTTAAAACAGCCGTCTTCGGGATGTCAGGTTTTGGGCCCGTTCATAATCCGGGCTTTTTTTGAACAACACCCCGAGAAACGGCAGTTTGCCGTCGACCAGGTTCTTGACCCGGAAATCGGGATCCGCGTTCAACGCCCGGATCCAGTTGATCAGCTCACGGGTAGCCGGTTTCTTTTCGATCCCGTCAATTTCCCTCATACTGAAAAACGCCTTGATGGCATGGTCTGCCAGTTTTTCATCCAGATCTGGAAAGTGCACATGAATGATTTTACGCATCATCTTGGGGTCGGGAAACGCAATATGATGGAAATTGCACCGCCCCAGAAACGGGTCGGACAAATCTTTTTTGGCATTGGAAGTGATGATGATCACCGGCCGGTGAGTCGCTTTGATGGTCCGGTCTGTTTCAATGATATCAAACTGCATCTGGTCAAGAACATCCAGCATGTCGTCCTGAAAATCGGTGTCTGCCTTGTCGATCTCATCGATGAGCAGCACGGTGCGACGATCTGCCGCAAATGCCTGTCCGATCTTCCCCATCTTTATGTATTCATCGATATTGCTGACATCCCGCTTGGAATCTCCGAACCGGGAATCGTTGAGCCGGGTCAGGGTATCATACTGGTACAGGGCTTCCACCAGCTTCATGCTGGATTTCACATTGAGCACAATCAACGGCATGCCGAGACTTTCAGCAATGGCATAGGCCAGCATGGTCTTGCCGGTACCCGGCTCTCCCTTGAGGAGCAGCGGCATTTCCAGCCGCATGGATATATTGACAATGGAAGCCAGCTCCTGGTCCAGTACATATCTGGTGGCGCCTTGAAATTCATTGAAGGCAATCTGTTTCATGGGTCGTTCTCTCCAAATATCCAAAAGGTTAAAACGCATATCTTTGGAAAATATGAAGCATATCCGGTTTTTCCACAAGGATTTTATGAAAATTTCCTGATTCCTTCACATGCATCACAAAATTGTATTTTTTATTTTTTACCCATGAATTCTAAACCATTGACACTGATATCACATAGTGTTAAGAGTTTGAATCTGATATTTTTTGCCATGAAACAAATTAGGAGTATGCCATGATTGGTGGAATTGGAATGCCGGAACTGATAATTATCCTGGTGATTATCCTTATTATTTTTGGTGCGGGCAAACTGCCTGAGATTGGTGCCGGTTTAGGCAAAGGAATTAAAAATTTTAAAAAAGCCACTAAAGAACCTCTTGAAGACACGGAAAAAGAACCGGAAAAGATTGAAAAAGATTAAACCGTCTTTTTTGGCACCACGCTTCTTTTCAGCCGGGTAGTCTTCATACCCGGCTGTATGCGTTTTATGTATTTACGCTGACACGCCTGCAATAAAAAAACCTCTCAACGCACACCTTCCCTGCATTTAAAACAAAAATGTATTTTTATTTGACTCTTAAGTGACTTTTTTGTAACTTAGTTGCTGATATGCCTATTTTTTAATAAAAAATGCGGAGACTCCCCGGGGTTGCCGCTGAAAACCATTATTCCCAAAGGGGTGGCACGTCCATTGCTTTGTTTGAAAAGACCATGGAACCCATGCACCATATTCACAATTCACAGGCCCAGACCCTGGTCGAAAAAAAACAGCGCCTGGTTCAGGCATTTCTGGCAGGAAATGAACCCGGCTTTCTGGAAAAACTGACCCGGCTTCTGGATGAATATGTTTTTACCGTATATGAAAAAAGCATATCCGCGCGCAAAATGGTTATCGCCCGGCATCCTTTTGCCGTCATTGCCTTAGGCGGTTACGGACGAAAAGAACAGTGCATTCATTCCGACATCGATCTGCTGATCCTGTTTGACAAAACCGTGCCGCCGGACGTGGAGGCGTTTGTCCAGGAAATTGTCTATCCCCTGTGGGATGCCCGGTTTGAGGTGGGGTATGCGGTCCGCCATATCGATGAATGCATTGAAATGGCATTTGACCGGTTTGACATTCTCACCACCGTTCTGGATGCCCGGTTCATCTGCGGCAATTCGCTGATCTATTCGGGGTTCATGGAAAATTTCAGGCACCGGCTTTCCACCCGGCACTACCGGCAGACCCTGGACTATTTGTTTGAACACGGCCTCAAACGGCTGGAAAATTTTGGTGACTCCACTTTCCTGGTCACTCCGGACCTCAAATCCGGCTTCGGGGGATTGCGGGACTACCACACCCTGTTGTGGTATGCCAAAATCAAATCCAACATCAAACAAAGGCGAGACCTGGAGTATTACGGCTTTTTATCCCATTATGAATACCATACCCTGGAAAAGACCCTGACTTATATCTGGGACATCAGAAACCGGCTCCATCATATCACCGGCCGCAAATGCGACACCCTGCACTTTGAATATCAGACCGAAGTGGCCGGCCTTCTCGATTACGATAACCCGGAAGGCAGGCCGGATGTTGAGATCTTTCTGGGAGACCTGCATGCCAGAATGGAATTTCTCAAGCAGATCAATCAGATCACTTTTGAAGATATCCTGGCCAGCAGCCGCATCAGAAAAGATCCTGCCACCCCGCGCCTGACCCATACTCCCGGCCTTGTTATCAGCAAACGGCGGTTGTATTTTGCCAATACCGTGGTCATTCTCCAGCACCCGGAGCTGCTGCTCAAAATCTTTCTGGAAAGCGGCAGACGGAAAATCCCCTTATCCATCGAGGCCCGGCGCGTGGTGTCGGAATTTCTTCACCTGGTGGATGATGACATCAAGACAGATCCGGCCAATATCAAAATTTTCAAACAGATTCTGGCCCTGTCCTTCTGGGAATTCAATGTACTTAACGTAATGCTGTCCACTGGAATCTTAGAACAGCTCATCCCGGAATTTAGTGCCATCAGAAACAAGATCCAGTACAACCATTACCACCTGTTTCCCGTGGACAAACATTCCATCCGCTGCGTCCAGGTAATCAACAGTTTCAGGGAACCGGGCACCGACGTGAACACCAGCCTGTATGCCAATGTTTACAAGGAAGTGAGAAACAAGAACCTGCTGCGGGTATCTGCCCTGCTCCATGATATCGGCAAGTCTGACCCGGCAAGGGAACACTCCAATACCGGGGCGGCCATTGCCAGGCCCATACTGACAAGCCTGGGGTTCAGTGCTGCTGAAACGGCAGATGCCGGGTTTTTGATCCAAAATCACCTGCTGCTGGCCAAAACCGCCACCCGCCGGGATGTCTTTGATGAAGAGACCGCCATTTACACGGCCAACAAGGTGGGCAAAATAAGACGGCTCAGAATGCTTTTTCTGCTCACGGTGGCGGATTCCATGGCCACCGGTCCCAAGGCCTGGAACGAATGGACCGAAAACCTGATCAAAGACCTTTTTTTGAAAACCATGCGCATTCTGAAAACCGGAGAACTGGCATCCAAAAAAACCCAGCGCCTGATTCAGCGCAAAAAACAAGACGTTATGACCCTTCTGAGGGAAAACTGGAACAAAGATGACCTTCTCACACAGCTCGATGCCATGTCAGGGCGGTATCTGCTGTATATGCCGGCCGTCCATATCGCCGAACATATCAAGCTGTTCCGGAACCTGGGAGACCGGCCGTTCATCTGGCAGGTTTCCAGTGAAGATGACTCTGACATCCGGACTGTGGCCATCTGCGGCCGGGACAAACCCGGGCTTTATTCAAAAATCGCCGGGGTCTTTTTTCTCAACCGCATCAACATTGTGGCTTCCCAGGCGTACCCTTTGGGCGACACCCATATCCTGGATATTTTCAAAGTCATGGCCCCATCTGACCGGATCTTTGAACAGGAAAAATGGGAAAAAACGGAAAAAGATCTGGCCCAGGCCCTCACGGATGACCATTTTCTGGACAGGATGGTGGACCAGATCCCCAAACAGATCACCATTGCCTCGGGCAGACGTCCCGAACCCAACCAGGTTCGCATCGACAATGACACCTCCAGCTTTTTCACCATCATCGAGGTGTTGACCTATGATTTTGCCGGCCTGTTGTTCACCATCACCA
>JAABSK010000247.1 GCA_011390435.1 Desulfobacteraceae bacterium
AACAGGTGCTTTTCAGACGGGCCATCGCCTGCTCATCCAAGGCATCAGAACAGTCGTCCAGCAGGCGGTTGCCTTTTTTAACCGCATCAAAAACGCAGGCAATGGCTTTGGCCGTATTGAAATCATCGTTCATGGCCAGTGTAAATTCATGCCACAGCTCCCCGTCCGGCAGATCCGACCCTGCAGCCCCGGCTGCCTGCGCCCTTTCCAGAAACGCATAGACCCGGTCAAGACCCAGGGCAACCTCCCGCATGGAATCCTCAGAATAATCAATGGGGCTTCGATAATGGTTGGACAGCAAAAACATCCGGATCACTTCCGGAGCGTATTTGGCAAGCACTTCCTTTATCATGGTGAAATTGCCCAGGGATTTGGACATTTTCTCATTGTTGATGTCCACAAATCCGTTGTGAATCCAGTATTTGACAAACTGTCCGCCAAACACAGCCTCACTCTGTGCGATTTCATTCTCATGATGGGGAAAAATCAGATCCTTGCCACCGCCGTGAATATCAAACCCTTCTCCCAGATATTCATAACTCATGGCAGAACATTCAATATGCCAGCCAGGCCGTCCATTCCCCCAGGGGCTTTCCCAGAAGGGTTCCCCTGGTTTGGCTGGTTTCCACAGGGTAAAATCCAGCGGGTTTTTCTTTTTGTCGTCCACGGCAATCCGGGCACCTGCCTTCATATCCTCTGGATTTCTGCCGGACAGTTTCCCGTAATCCGTGAAGGACTCAATGGAGAAATAGACATCTCCACCCTCGACTGCATAGGCCTTGCCTTTGTCAATGAGCATCTGTATAAAATCAATGATATGGGTGATGTGACCGGTGGCACGGGGTTCAATGGTGGGCCGCAGCACATTGAGGGCATCCATTTCAACATGGAACTCGTCAATATACTTTTCAGTGATGGCAGTGCAGTCTTCACCAGTTTCATTGGACTTTTTGATGATCTTGTCATCCACATCTGTAAAATTGCGGACATACGTGACAGCATATCCCAGCTTTGTCAGCCACCTGAAAATGGTGTCAAATACCACCACTGAACGGGCATGGCCGATATGGCTGGTATCGTAGACGGTCGGCCCGCAGACGTACATGCTCACTTTTCCCTCTTTCAGGGGAATAAACGCTTCTTTTCTGCCATGTAATGTGTTGTATACTCTTAAACCCATTGAACCTGATTCCTGTATCTGTTGATCAAATTTAAGTTAACTGTATCCGGCCAGAAGGATGCACTGTGCGGCAATCCCCTGTTCTTTTCCGATAAACCCCAGTTTCTCCGTTGTGGTTGCCTTGATATTGACCTGCGCAACATCCATCCGCAGCTGCCGGGCGATCCGCTTTTCCATCTGTCGCTTGTACGGACTGATTTTCGGCACCTGGGCAAAAACGATGCAGTCCATGTTCACGATAAACAGCCCTGCCTGCTGCATCCGCAGATAACAGGCATCCAGCAGCGCCATGCTGCAGACCCCTTTGTACTTCGGGTCTGTATCCGGGAAATGCTCACCAATGTCTCCCAGACCGGCAGCCCCCAAGATGGCATCACACACCGCATGAACCAGGACGTCTGCATCTGAATGTCCGTCCAGACCCCGGTCAAATTCAATTTCCACGCCGCCGAGAATCAGTTTTCTGCCGGGAACAAGACAATGGACATCATACCCTGATCCGATTTTATATGCCGGTCGATTCATCGTCAAACTGTACTGCGCTGCAGCTCCCTGTGGAAATTGTCAAAAAATAAATAATGGACAATATATTCACTTTCCCCTGAAAAGTCAAAGCGTCGCCCAGACCAGCTACTGTTCCTGCTCTGTCAGTTCCGCTTCCTCTTCCAGCTCTTTGCAGGAAATGCATTTGGTCGTGACAGGACGGGCCTCAAGACGCCGGAATGAAATATCATCACCACAGGTCTCACAGATGCCGTAGGTATTGTTGTCAAGACGTCCCAATGCCTCACGGATCTTTCGGATCAGCCGGCTTTCCCTGGAGCGGATCCGAAGCTTCAAAAGCTGGTCAGTATCGGTCGCTGCCCGGTCAAGATACTCGATCTCCTGACTGGATTGTGAGATGAGCTCAGACACCACCGTTCCCGCCTGATGCAGAAGATCATCAAGGCGTTTGGTCAAAACAGTCCTGAAAAATTCAATCTCTTTTGTATCCATATCAATCTCCTTGCTGTTTCAATGGTAATTTCAGATGTGCTATGTCCTGAAACCACTTCAGGCAGGGGGTACCCAGGATCATATTTTTTTATATTTCTTTTTTGGGCTTGAACTGACTTTTGTCCAGCCCATGCCGGTTTAAAAGCCGGTTCAGCTGCCGGGACGTCACACCGGCGATTTGTGCAGCAAGATTGATCCGCCCCTGGGTACGGTTCAGCAAAGCAGTCAGGTAAGCGTGTTCAAATGCTGTCACCGCACACTGCCGGGCGGCAGAAAGGCCTGGAGTGTCACCCCTGCCATTGCCGGTGTCCGGATCAATATCCGTCATGATGTCCCAGGGAAAGCTCTGCGGCATCATGGTGGTGCCCTGTTCAATGATATAAGCCCGCTCAAGAACATTTTCCAGTTCACGGATATTGCCGGGCCAGTCATGGTTTCTGAATCCGTCAAGCACCGAAGGGTGAAGCGCCTCAATTTCTTTGGCATATCTGACGTTCAGATTCCGTAAAAAGATCCGGGAGAGATATTCCAGATCCTCCAGCCGGTCTTTAAGCGGTGGAATTTCAACCGGAAATACGTTGAGGCGGTAAAACAGATCTTTTCTGAAGCTGCCGTTTTTCACAAGTGCTGACAGGTCTGCGTTGGTGGCCGCAATAATCCGGACATCAGCGTTTAGAAAAGATTCTCCGCCTACCCGGCTGAAGATACCGTCCTGCAGCACATGGAGCAGCTTGATCTGTGCTGAAGGTGTCAGGGTTCCAATTTCATCGAGAAAAATCGTCCCGCCCCTTGCCATATCAAATTTTCCGGATTTTCTCCGGTCGGCACCGGTAAACGCCCCTTTTTCATGACCAAACAGCTCACTTTCCATCAGGGTATCAGGAATCGCTCCGCAATGAACCGATATAAAGGGCTTGTCAGCCCGCCTGCTGTGCTGGTGAATCAGCCGGGCCATCACGCTTTTCCCTGTGCCGGTTTCACCCAGCAGTAAAACCGTGGCAATGGTGGGGGCCACAGAACAGATACTCGCATAAATTTTTCTCATGGTATGATTATCTGACTGGATGATTTCAAGCCACTCACCTTTCCAGGAGACGTCCGCGTCCTGCAGACAATCCAGAATATCTTTCATAACATCCAAAATCAAAGGGTTGTAAACTTCTGTCCAGAAGGGCCGGTATCAGATTCAATCGTAAATATCAATGCGGGCGAATATTGTCAATACCCGCTGATATTATTTGGGCTTTGTCTGATCTGAATGGGAAATGCAACCGGCAGAATTTTGGCCATGCAGAAGAAATCACCGGCAGCAATTGACTTTTCATTCAGATCGGATTATGCAAATCTATGATGTTTTTAAGTGAAGCTATCGGTTTCAAAGCGGGTTCAAAAGATATCACATGTTTCGAAATAAAATGGTGAAAGGGTATTGAATGGCGCACAAGCCGACATACGAAGACCTTGAAAAGCGTATTGCAGCGCTTGAACACCGGACAGATCCGCCAGATCACTCAAACAAGATGGTCCAGGCCCTGATCAATATTTCCCGGAATCTGAATGCTACGGCTGATTCCAGCTGTTTTTTCAACCAGGTGTACACCGCTTTGAACCAAATTCTGGCGCTGCAGGGATTCTACATTGGCCAATATCGCGAACAGCCCCGTCTCCTTTCTCCGGTATGCCTTGTCTGGCAGGATCAGGTCCGTAATATCCCATCCGAAATTCAAGCCGCGATCCAGACCCTGGCACAGAATGTATTCCGTGCCGACACCCCTCTGTTACTCAGTGCAGATCAGGTGGCTGAACGACTCACCCGCCAGCAGGCCTCCATATTGGGTCCGGCAGCCTTTATCGGGGTGCCATTGGAAAACGGTGCCAAAAAAATGGGAATCATGGCTGGTTTTTTGCCTGAACCGGACGGGCTGTCTGAAACAACAGCAGACTTTTTCTGTACTGCTGGCTGCCTGGTATCACTGGCGCTGATAAAACACCAGGCCCTGGATTGCCAGGATGAACTGGATATACTGCAGAACTATCTGTTCAACATCATCAATTCAATGCCCTCAATTCTTATTGTGGTGGATAAAAACTGCTGCGTCACCCAGTGGAATTTTCAGGCGGAACTGGAAACCGGAATCAAGGCGGGAGACGCAAAAACACAATCCATCCAAAACGTTTTTCCCAGAATTTCCAGATATCTGGAG
>JAABSK010000248.1 GCA_011390435.1 Desulfobacteraceae bacterium
CATATCACGCAGAATTGTGGATCGAAATGTGCTTAGACTTATCAAACTCTGGCTCAGAGTCCCGGTTGAGGAGCGTTACAAAGATGGTAGAGGACGAATGAGCGGTGGTCAAAAGAACAGGAAAGGAACACCGCAAGGGGGCGTTATTAGCCCACTTCTGGCAAACTTATACATGAATCGGTTTCTGAAATATTGGCGGATCAAAGGATATAATGAGATTTTACGCGCGCGGATAGTCTCCTATGCCGATGATTTTGTTATTTTAACCCGAGGTAAAGCAAATGAAGCTTTGCAGTTGACCCGTTCAATCATGGAACAACTTGAATTGAAGCTGAATCAGGATAAAACCATCATCATGGATGCCCGAAACGGCAACTTTGATTTTCTCGGGTACACCTTTGGCCGTATATGGTTTCGGAAAACAGGAGAATGTTACATGGGAGCCAGTCCATCGAAGAAGAGCGTAAAACGGTTGAAGCAAAAGGTAAGAACAATACTGAGACCCGGTGAGAAAGGAGTATGGCCTGATGTTCGAGATCGGCTGAATGCTTTATTGCAGGGATGGAGTACTTATTTTTGCTATGGTACAACTCAGATAGCCTATCGTGCTGCTGAGCGAAATGTATATGATCAAGTGAGGCGCTTTCTGGTCAGTCGGCACAAGGTGCGTTCGCGAGGCATACATCGGTTTCCATCGGAAAGAGTATTCGGAGAGCTTGGGGTACTATTGCCGAGACCGAGGAAAAGAGCTGTACAGCGTGTGCCTTAAGGTGAAATCAGTCGGTAAGCCGGATGCGGTAGCTCCGCAAGTCCGGTTTGATGAGCAGGGACAGGAAACGGTGTGCCTTCGGTAAGTCTGCGTGAATTAATCACCCTGGCTTGATATGATCGGTCCCACTGATAACAATTTCAATGGGAGGTGCCGATGCCTAAAGCAGAATTGACAAACGAACAGAGTACAGCACTGGAGAGAGCAAAACAGCTTTTTTCGAACTGGCGTAAGGCCAAAAGCGGGCGAGAACGCATTCCGGATAACCTATGGGATGCCGCATCAGATTTATTTCATACCTGGAGATTGAGTATTAATAAAATTGCCCACAGCTTGAGACTAAACCATACAGCCCTTAAAACAAAAATTCATGTAACACCCTCAGTTGACGTAAAAACCATTAATGATACCGAATCAGCGCCCACCTTTATTGAAGTGGAGTCTCCGCACATTAGCTCTGATTGTGTCATAGAAATGGAGAAGTCCGGCGTAAAAATGCGCATGTGCTTCAGAGGCAGAGCAGATCCGGCAGTGGTCAGCCTTGGCAGATCTTTTCTGGAGGATCACCCGTGATACAGATCACACCACATATGAAAATTCTGCTGGCCTTAGAGCCTGCGGACTTCCGTAAGGGTATTGATGGGCTTGCCGGATTGTGCCGGAAGATCCTGCAGGCGGATCCCTTTTCCGGATACCTGTTTGTTTTTATCAACAGAAGACGAACAGCCATCAAAATCCTTTGCTATGACTCACAGGGGTTCTGGCTGTGCCAGAAACGCCTTTCCAAGGGACGATTTAACTGGTGGCCGTCAAAAGGAACGACCCCGGGCAGAAATCTGGATGCCCACGAACTTCAAATGCTACTATGGAATGGCGATCCGTTCCATACCAAGGCAGCTCCTGCATGGAGGAAACTGTCAGCATAATTTTTTTTTAAGCTAAATCATTTTTTACGTGCGTTCCGCCTTCTAATTTGTTATAGAACGCTGTCATGGATAATAACATTGTACTCAAATACCGCGGCAGAAGTGCAACCAGAACAGATATTGAATTTATCAACCGGTTGATCAACGAAAATCCGACAGCAAGTCGACGTCGTTTGTCACAAATGCTGTGCCGGGAGTGGAACTGGGTGCAGGATAACGGCAGTCTTCGGGATATGATTGCCCGGGGGTTTATGCTCGAACTTCACAGAAACGGGCATATCACCCTTCCTGCCAGGAAACAGAACCCCAGCAATCCATTTTTAAACCGGAAAAAGCCTGAGCGGCCCACCATAGACCAGAGTCCGGTAAAATCGACTTTCAAAAGCCTGACACCCCTTGAGATCGTCCTGGTGAAGAATACGTCCCATGAACCTTTATTCAATGGCCTGATTGAACATTACCATTACCTGGGATACTGCCATCCTGTTGGCGAACAGTTGAAATACATGGTGTTTGCCGGCAACAGGCCGGTGGCCTGTTTTTCATGGTCCTCGGCTCCCCTGCATATCGGCGCCAGAGACCGCTACATTGGCTGGAAGAAAGAACACCGGGATCATAATCTTCGGTACATCGCCTACAACAGCCGGTTCCTTATTTTGCCCTGGTTCCAGGTGCCGCACCTGGCATCGTTTCTTTTGGGGTATATGGCCAGGAACCTGGCCCGGGACTGGGAGAGTGTTTACTGCCATCCTGTCTATTACCTTGAGACGTTCGTTGATACAGAGTTGTTTGCCGGAACCTGTTACAAGGCGGCAAACTGGAAGTACCTTGGAGACACCACCGGACGCGGAAAGCATGAAAAAAGGAACATAAAAACACGCTCCATCAAAGCGGTCTGGGGCTATCCGCTGACCAAGGACTTTCGACTACAGCTGACAAGGCTTCCCGATGGAACCTATTCGTCTGACAATTGACGAGATTGACGCTCTTGTAAAGCGGGCGGAATCGGGAAGCCTCCAGAAAGGAGACGCCGAAATTATCAAGGCAATGGCCAACGCCGTCAAGACGTTGAGCCAGGCAATCAATGATAAGGCAGTCTCCATCAAGAAGCTGCTGGCCATGGTGTTCGGAGCAAAGACGGAGAAAAAGCAAACCGTTCTCAAGACCGGAACCTCCGGATCCCGTAATAAAGACAAATCCGCAAAAAAAGGTCATGGCCGAAGATCCTCCGATGAATTTACCGGAGCGGACAAGGTCTGCATCACCCATGAATCTCTCAAGCATAAAGATCCGTGCCCGTTGTGTCCCAAAGGGATTGTCTATCTGCAGAAGAAGCCCGGATGTGTTATCTGTCTTACAGGACATGCACCGGTTCAGGCTACTGTTTATGAACTGGAAAAACTCCGGTGCAATCTCTGTGGGAAGGTTTTTACGGCGCAGGCCCCTGGCAATAAAACCGGTAGACACTATGACGCCAGCGCCATGGCAATGATGGCCATCCTCAGGTACGGCTATGGGTTCCCCTGGAATCGTCTTGAACAACTTCAGGCAAGCATGGGCATACCGCTTGCCGCCACAACCCAGTGGGACAAAACAGAAGCTGCGGCAGACCTTATCCATCCGGTCTTTCGTGAACTGGCCCATCAGGCGGCCCAGGGAGATGTCATTCACAATGATGACACCACCATGAAGATCCTGTCCCTGATAGAAGAAAACAAGGACAGGACAACCGATGATCGAACCGGAATTTTTACCACGGGCATCCTCTCCCGGATCGGTGATAACCGGCAGATCGCTCTGTTTTATACCGGTCGAAATCATGCCGGTGAAAACATCGCTGAACTCTATGGGAAAAGAGATACCGGTCTGCCTCCGCCGGTCCAGATGTGTGATGCCTTATCCCGCAACACAACAGATGAGTTTAAGGCCATTGTCTGCAATTGCCTCACGCACGCCCGCAGGGGCTTTGTTGATGAGATAGAAAATTTTCCTGAAAAAGTCACTTATGTTATTGAGGCGCTCGCGCAGGTTTATCACATTGACGCCAAGGCCAAAAAACGGGCAATGACTCCAGAGCAGCGCCTGTTCTATCATCAGGAGCACAGTGAACCATTGATGACAGCTCTGAAATCCTGGCTGGCCCGTCAGATAAACGACCGTCTTGTGGAACCGAACTCCGGGCTTGGCAAGGCAGTCACCTATATGATCAAACACTGGCCTGAATTAACCCAGTTTTTGAGGGTGGCAGGAGCACCTCTGGACAATAATATTTGTGAAAGAAGTCTGAAACGATGTATCCAGCATCGGAAAAACTCATTGTTTTATCGGACAGAGCATGGTGCTTTTATCGGTGATATGTTCATGAGCCTGATTACGACCTGCACCCTGAACCGGGTCAATCCCCTTGATTATCTGATCACATTACTGGAAAACTCTTCAGCATTGTTTAAAGCCCCTGCCCGATGGATGCCCTGGAATTATAAAGCCAATATTGTTTAGACAGCCTTGAGATTGAACAGGCATGTCACGCTGTAGCAAAAAAGCAGTTACGCACGCTTGCCGAAGGGACACATTAAACTTAATATGTAATAAAGTTGAATCATAGATAGGATAATTAGCCCACAACTTAGATCAAATTCTTTTTTGATTTAGAAAGTGCAAATTCT
>JAABSK010000249.1 GCA_011390435.1 Desulfobacteraceae bacterium
AACCGCCTTTAAGATTTCCACGGGAAGAAACATGAAAACGCCGGAAAGGATAACACCGACAATCAGATAATCCGGTGCCTTCCAGCAGGTCAGATTTTCAAGGGGTTTGACAATCAGCCCTTTTCTGGCCAGCAGTTTTTTGATGTACAGAATATTCAACCACATCATGGTCAGGTAGGCATTGATAAAAATTGCCGGGAAAATCATCATGAACAGAGAATTGATCTGTTCAAGGCGCTTGATATCAACGTCCATCTGCGGATAGTGTTGAGCTGTTTCTGAGAAAAACTGTGCTGAAAATGCCTGGTAGCCGGCCAGATAATCTGACACGATACTTCCGATTTCCTGATTTCTGGAAATGGTGTATCCAACAACAATGATGCTGAAAATCCCAAAAACCGCCATACAGGTATACAGCATCATTTTTTCAATGGATAACAGCTGTTCGATACATTCTCCCATGACAAAACCGGTGATCAGGAAAAACCCAAAATACAGCAGATTGAATGCGATGTTGCCGGTAAAGACCGTCAACAGGCCCAGGCAGACTGCCATGATGGCAAGGCTGCCCGGTCTTCCTGCTTTGAGCCTGTAAAAAATAACAGGCAGTGGAAGAATCATCCACGCGAAGACTCCCACCATCGGCATGATATGCATGATGATGATAATCAGCAGACACAGGAAAATTCCGGTGAGAATATCTTTCACGGCTGCAGGGTGTATGTGGGTGGCGGTCAAGTGCATTGCTCCTGAAACAATCGCTTTTTAATACATGGGTTTGCCGACAAACGGCAACAGGGCAATCTGACGGGACTGCTTGATGGCCACTGTGAGCTGCCGCTGGTGCTTGGCACAGGTACCGGTAATGCGTCTGGGAATTATCTTTCCGCGTTCCGTAATAAACTGCCTGAGCGCTTTCGGAGTTTTGTAGTTAATTTCAAGTTCATTGTCCACACAGAATCTGCATATTTTACGGCGCTGGTAGAATTTTGCTTTGCCGCCGCCTTTTTGATTTCTACGGTTATACATGGTCATTATTCTCCAGTATGGGGGTTAAGAAAGGTTTTCCTGAGTTTTGGATTTGTCAGTGTCGTCTTCCTGGGATGTGTCATCATCATTGCTGTCATCATCGTCTTCATCTGCAGCATCCGCAGCCTCTGTGGCTGATGCTGCGCTGGCCCTTTCTTTGAGCTGCAGAACCTCTTCTTCAAGTTGCTGGACTGTGACGTCAGCATCCAGAAGGATGGTCATGAATTTCATGATGGCTTCATTCAGACGGAAATTTCGTTCCAGCTCCGTAACCAGCTCGCCGGTTCCGCCATAAGTGATACACACATAATGACCGCGTGTTTTTTTTCTGATTTCATAGGCAAGCTTTTTATTGCCCCATTCATCAAAATCAAGAATAATGCCGCCTTCTTTGGTGATGATATCTCTGATTTTGTCAAACAGTTCCAAACGGACCTGATCTTTCAGGTCTGGATCAGAGATAAAAACAGTTTCATATTTCCTCATTTTTTCTCCTTACGGATATAAAGCCCTGACATCTGGCCAGAGCAAGGATTAATACTGCTGTACACCCTTTGCCGTTCAAAGGGCATACAAAACCATTCTATATATCATTTCAGGCATGCAAGGTCAACATGATTATCCGTTTCCTCTTTGCCTGGATTGCTCTCAGAAGATTGCGTCCGGTTACGTGTCGATTTGAGATGGGGCCAGGTGTTTTCTGGCATAATCAAGATGCGTGTCAGACTGGAAAAAAAGCTGGATAATATCCTTATCCAGAGAACCGCCCGCGCCCATTTTTTTCAGGATTTTTTTTGTCTGGCTTAGTGGCATGGGGGTCTTGTATGGCCTGTCCGGAGCTGAAAGTGCTTCAAAAATATCAGCAATGGCAAGGATTCTGGCCTGGATGTTTAATTCATTGCCATTTAATTTCAACGGGTATCCTGATCCGTCGAGTTTTTCATGGTGTGTACTGGCAATAAACGGAATATTGGACAGTTTTTTCGGCCAGGGAAGTTTGCTGAGAATTTTTTCGGTTACCTGGGCATGGCTTTTGACAATATCGCGTTCTGCTGCGGTGAGGGTCCCGCTGGGAATGCTGAGATTTTCAAATTCATCATCTGTCAGACAGGGAATGGGTTGGCCCAGAACACTGGTTTTTCGGCGGTGAATGGCTTCAAGGATATTCAGCTGTTCCTTGGTCAGCAGTGTTTTATGGGCGTTGATGGTTTCCAGAAACGCCATCTCTTTTTCCAGCTGATCTGTTTTACGGGCATCGGTTTGGTCCAGTTTTTCAATGGCATCAGGAGGCTCACCAGTCTGATAGAGCAGCAACTTCTGTTGGGCAGTATCCAGTTTCTGTTGCGTTTTAAACAGCAGCCAACGAGTTTGGAGCAATTCAATCCGATCAAATACAGTTTCCAGCCGGGATGATTTGGCAATCAGATGATCAGGAGTGGTGATTTTCCCGGTGTCATGCATCAAGGCTGCCATCCTGAGTTCATCCATCTGGTCCGGTGACAATGATTGATCTGCAAACGTATCCTGGTCATTGTGAATCTTCTGCGCGATCATCATGCACAGTTCTGTTACCCGCTGGATGTGCCCGCTGGTATGTTTTGACTTTTCGTCAATGGAAACGGCAATGGCTTTGATAAACGCCTCAAACAGTTGCTTCATTTCAACGATCAGCATCTGCTGGGTTAAAATAACGGATGCCTGACTGGCAAGCGCCACCGCTTTTTCCTGGGCATCCAGGCTGAAAGGGATGGTTCGTCCGGAGGCCAGATCCTTGGCATTGATGAGCTGCAAGATCCCAATAATATCATCCTGGTGGTTTTTCATGGGGATCACAATCATGGAAGTGCTCTTGTAATCCAGGGCTTTATCAAAAATTCTGGTGCCGTCAAATTGAAAGCGGGTGGTGGTGTAGACATCTTTAATGTTGACGATTTCACCGGTATGAAAAACATAGGAAGAGACATTTGAAAGGTTGGGAGTCTGATCGGAATGATAGAGTGCCACACTTGGAAAATCAATTTCTTTTCCAGATTTCTTGATTTCCAAAGAGGCATTGTGAACCACATGAAACTCCAGCTGCCGGGTCTCCTGGTTGACAAGATACAAAGACCCACCGTCTGCCTTGGTAAATCGCCTGGCAATGGATAGAATCATTTCAAGCAAGGCACTGATATCTGTTCCAGCTCCCAGCGCCTTTCCAATGGCGGTTAATTCGGAAATTTCAGCTGCCTGTTCTTCGAGAAACGGACACAGCTCATCAAGAATGTTTTCAATCAGAATGTTGATTCTGGGGTTTTTGGAAAATTTTTTTGCAGGCATATTGTCTTCCGGATAAAGGGTCTTGAGTGATTTTTGTTTCTCCGGAAACTTAAACCATCCCGTACAAAAAGTAAACGCATGATGTGTTTTTATCCCGGGGCAATCTTGCTATTTGGGCAGGATTGTGGCATTTATAAAAATTTAGTATAAAATCCAGCGGTATTGAATAGAGATAAAGCGTTCACAAGGAGCCAAAACGAATGGAGCAGCGGTATTGTCCGGAACAGGTAGAGCCCAAATGGCAGGAATACTGGAAACAAAAACAGATGTTCAAGGTCTCGGAAGATCCCACCAGGGAAAAATATTATTTATTGGAAATGTTTCCATATCCTTCCGGAAAAATTCATATCGGCCATGTGCGAAATTATACCATTGGGGATGTTGTTGTCCGGTATAAGCGGATGAAAGGGTATAACGTGCTCCATCCCATGGGCTGGGACGCTTTTGGCATGCCGGCTGAAAATGCAGCCATTGATAACAACACCCATCCTGCAGCCTGGACATATGACAATATCCGGGCCATGAGAAAACAGCTCAAGCGAATGGGATTTTCCTATGACTGGGACCGAGAGATCGCCACCTGTCGTCCTGAGTATTACAAATGGGAACAATGGCTGTTTTTAAAGATGTTTGAAAAGAACATGGCCTACAGGAAAGAATCCTATGTTAACTGGTGTGAAAAATGCCAGACGGTTCTTGCCAACGAACAGGTGGAACAGGACAAATGCTGGCGTTGTTCCCGGACGGTTCAGCAAAAAAAACTCTGGCAGTGGTTTTTCAGGATTACCGATTATGCTGAAGACCTGTTGGTTCATTGTGATAAACTGCCAGGATGGCCGGATAAAGTCACCGTGATGCAGAAGAACTGGATCGGCCAGAGCGTCGGTTCTGAACTGAGATTCAAGGTGGATGGAAAAGATGAAGACCTTGTTGTATTCACCACCCGTCCGGATACCATTTTCGGAGCCACATTCATGTGTCTTGCCCCTGAGCATCCCATGGTGGAAA
>JAABSK010000250.1 GCA_011390435.1 Desulfobacteraceae bacterium
TCAAGGTAAAAGGTGAAAAAAATCTGATCACCATTGTGGGCAATATCGTCAATCCGGTTCCTGGAGAATGTGTCGAGCTGGAAGGCACGTGGGGCAATCATCCCAAATTTGGAGCCCAGTTGCAGGTGCAGCGGTATAAAACCCTGGCGCCAGCCACACAGGAAGGCATTCAAAAATATCTGGGTTCCGGCCTGATCAAAGGCATTGGTCCGGTCATGGCCAAACGGATTGTCCGGCAATTCGGCATTCACTCTTTGGAGATCATTGAAAAAAACATACAGCAGCTGGCTCAAGTGGCGGGTATTGGCCACAAAAGAGTTGAGATGATTCAGCAGGCCTGGGATGAACAAAAGGAAGTGCGGACCGTGATGCTGTTTTTACAGTCCCATGGGGTCAGCACCGCCTATGCGGCAAAAATTTTTAAAACCTATGGCCAGGATGCCATCTCTATTGTCACTGAAAATCCATATCGCCTGGCCCGTGATATTTTCGGTATTGGATTTTTAACCGCTGATCATATCGCGGAAAAACTGGGAATTGAAAAACAGTCACCCCAGCGCATTGAAGCCGGGCTTGAGTATGTGCTCAATCAGCTGGCAGACAAAGGGCATGTTTGTTACCCTTATGGACAATTATGTGCCAGTATCCAGAAGATGCTGGCAGTGGAAAATCCGCTGGTTGTTACGGCAATGGCTGCGGCGGAAAACGCAGACCGGATCGTTATTGAAACGGAACATGTCACTGCGGAAGACTCAGGTGGCCTGTTGCCGGACCAACCTGTTTTTTTGAAGCAGTTTCATGTGTGCGAACTGGGTATCACCCGCAGGCTGGCCACTTTGAAAACCGCAGTGCCAACTGTCCGTAAAATCGATGTTGACCGGGCCCTTGACTGGGTCAGAAATCAGATTCGCTTACAGTTTGCAGCAAAGCAGGAAGAGGCGATCAAGCGGGCGCTGGACCAGAAGGTTTTGATCATTACCGGTGGCCCGGGAACGGGAAAGACCACGATTATCAATGCCATTCTTAAAATCTTCAAAAAAGCCGGTGCCAGAATCTTACTGGCAGCTCCCACAGGCCGCGCTGCCAAGCGCATGAGCGAAACCACCCGGGAACCGGCCAGAACGATTCACCGGATGCTTGATTATTCCATGCAGGCCCACGGTTTTAAAAAAAATGACCGCAACCCCTTGAAGTGCGATGTGCTGATCCTTGATGAAGCCTCAATGATTGACACGGTATTGATGCACCACCTGCTCAAGGCAATTCCTTCCGGCGCCACCTTGATCCTTGTGGGGGATGTCCACCAGCTGCCGTCGGTCGGTCCGGGAAGTATCCTTAATGACCTGATCGCATCAGCTGTATTTCACGTGGTCCGCCTGGACACCATCTTCCGCCAGGCCAGAAAAAGTCTTATCGTGGTCAATGCCCATCGGATCAATCAGGGAAAATTTCCCATCATTCCAAAAGACACCACCGAGTCCAATTTTTATTTCATCCAGAAAGAGGATCCTGAGGCGGTGCTCAAAACCATTAAAGATCTGGTTCAAAACCGGATCCCCCGACGATTTGGTTTTCATCCCACAAACGATATTCAGGTGCTGTCTCCAATGCACAGGGGCGTTATCGGTGCAGGCAACCTGAACACGGAACTGCAAACGCTTCTCAACCCGGGAGGGGAAGGGATTGTCCGGGGCAACCGGGAGTTTCGGTGCAATGATAAAATTATGCAGATCAAGAACAATTATGACAAACACACCTACAACGGAGATATCGGTAAAATCCAGGCGATCGATTTTGCTGAACAGAAGGTCATGCTTGATTTTGATGGAAGGCAGGTGGCATATGATTTTTTTTCACTGGACGAGGTCGTTCATGCCTATGCCGTGTCCATTCATAAATCCCAGGGGTCTGAGTATCCGTGTGTGGTAATACCGGTGGCTACCCAGCATTATATGCTGCTGCAGCGCAATCTGATTTACACGGCAGTGACCAGGGGGAAAAAACTGGTGGTGATGGTGGGAACAAAAAAAGCCCTTGGTATGGCCATTTCCACAGTAAAGTCATTTCAGCGCCACACCTGCCTGACCCAGCGGCTGGTTCACACACTGGGCAGCCAGAACGGCTTTTCAAAAGATGTTATTTGACATTCCTGCCGCCAAGAATCCAGGCAATGGACCATGCGATGCCCACTGGAACAACTCCTGCCAGAAGGTACACCGTGAGGTTTGACTGCCAGGGTTGAAGCACAAAGGCCATGGCAAAAGGATATCCAAAAGTTAAAAAAACAAGAAGCCGTGTTTTCAGCGTCAGCTGATTCAGGTTTTTCAGTACTGATTTTTTGGTATTCTTTCCCTTGGGTTCTGCTTTGAATATTCGCGGCAGAATCAAGATACCGGCAATCAGTAGAATCAGAACAAGAATTTCGCTAATTCCGGTCACAGGTGTTTTCCTTCAGCAATTGGCAGCATCGGTCTGGCATTCTTTTTCCTTTTTCTTTTCAGCCAGTCGTAATTCACGCCGGGCCAGCGCCTCTTTGTGCCGGCGGATATCCTCATCAGACTCTGGTTTGAGCTGCGGAATCGGTGTGGGGCGTTTGTCGTCACCAAGGGCAACAAAGGTCAGGTATGCGGATGCAATATGGGTAATCACTCCGGAAAGCAGATCTTCAGTTTCCACCCGCACGCCGATTTCCATGGAGGTGGTTCCGGTCATGTTCACGGAGGCCTTGACAATCAAAAGATTACCGATAAAAGCCGGGTTGTGGAAATCCATCCGGTCGATGGAGGCTGTGACACATATTTTTTTGGCATGGCGCACGGCAGCAACGCCGGCAGCATTGTCAATTTCTTTCATGACCACTCCGCCATGGACAATTCCTGCAGGATTGGCATCCTGAGGAAGCATAATCCGTGAAATGGTCACTGTTGAATCTTTTGTGCATCGATGGATCTGGTTCATTTTATTTCCTTATTGGTCTGTGCGATCATGCAATGCCATTAACGTATCATAGGCCTGCTGAATTTCAAGAAATTTCTCATTGGCCAGGGTGGAGAACTCTTCACCCAGATGGGAAAGCTTGTCCGGGTGATATTTTTTAATTCCCTCTTTATAGGCCGTCTGGATCTGTTTTTTGCTTGCGCCGGGCTTGATTCCCAGAATTTCGTAGGGTGTTCTGGATTTTTGAGAGGTCGAATCCGTATCCTGCTTTGCCTGGTTATGGGTAGTTTGACGGTGTCCAGATGATTTTGCCGAGGCATTCTGGGATTTTTGCTGAAAAAATGAAAATTTCGGAAGTCTGTTGTGACGGATCAGATACACAATCGTTGCCAGAATGACACCATCGTCCAGCCACCCGATATAGGGAACCAAAAGGTCTGGAATGATATCCACCGGACTGATCAGGTAGGCCAGTCCAAAGATCACCAGAAGGATTTTAAGATACAGGCTCACGGATTATCCCCTGTTCAGCACATCAATCATCGTAAATAGATTTTTTCCTTTCCAGCCCTGTTTGATTTTATCCGCCAGAAACCGGACGGCATCGAATGTTCCGCTGGCATAGATATCGCGGCCATTGATATTGTGCTTGAATTCAAACAGAGCGTTTCCATCCGGCGCGGTAAGGGTATAGGTGTGCCACCCGTGTCCGTTGATATGCGCTTTGGGAATACGCCATTGTTTTTCCTGTATTTCAGGGTCCCGGATCATTTGAATGTTGTGAACATCAAAATCAACACCCAGTTTTTGAAAAGAGGCAACAACTGCTTTTGCTGTTCCAGATGTGTCTGCTTTCCCTTTCTGGTGGCTTTCCATGACTGTAAGGGCGTATCCGCTGAACAATCCTGGAAAACTGTCAGCAGCATATTCCATCATGGCCTGAAAGCCCACAATCTGTTTGGCCATATTCGGGGCAATCACCGCCATGGTTGACCCCCTTTGAACATCTGCCTCAAGCTGTTTGCGGTCACCGCCGGTGGTCCCCATGACAAATGGAATCTGATTTTTTACGTAAAACCTGGCATTGGCGTTCACAGCAGTGGGGTGGGTATAATCAATGCAGATGAACTGCGGATAGGCCGCCTGGATCTCTGTGATTCTTTTATCCCGCAGGTCCGGTTTTATCAGTTCAAATTCAACGTTTTCGATGCGCACCCGGGTCTGGTCAATTTCCGGTCCGCTTAGAGAAAACGGCATGACATTGAAATGCTTGTCTGCAATGGCATGCCTGGCCATGATTCCAGCCACGTTTCCAGGCAGTCCATTGATCATGATGCTAATTGTTTCCATCCAATACAGCTCCTTTAATGGTCTGAATCAGCTGGCAGAGCTTTGGCAGCACC
>JAABSK010000251.1 GCA_011390435.1 Desulfobacteraceae bacterium
TTTCGTTTCTTTCTGAAAAAATTTATGATACCATTTTATCGGATTTTTACGGTCTATTGTAGAATGGGCCGAATTAAACAGAACCTCATTAAAAAGACAGGATCCAGTATGCTAAAAAAAATAAAACTCTATACAGGACTTGTTCTGCTTGCAGCTGTAATCATTCTTGTTTTTCAGAACACCCAGGCCGTAGAAACCAAATTTTTATTCATGACCATGACCATGCCCAGAGCGGCGCTTCTGGCCATCACCATGTTGATCGGTATTTTTATCGGTATTCTGATCACCCTGTCCATTTCAGGAAAAACCGCGCCGAAAAAATAGCCGCGCCCAGACAACCCAAAACCTGGAGAACTTTATGGTGAATCAATTGGCAGACAGTTTTTTTTCCCGGCTGCAGACATATCTTGACCCGGCAAGATTGGGCCCGCTTCTGGCAGAATTCCTCATAAACATGGGGATTGCTGTTTTCATCCTGGCACTCTTCTATTGTCTGTGGCGAATGGTGAACGTCGTGATATTATTTCGCTTGAAGCATCTTTTTAATAAAACGACGGCCGCTTTTGCCGAGACCCTGATAAAATTCAGTATCCTGAGTCTCGGGGTGTTGGCTGCCCTCAGCGCAGCCGGTATCCAGACCACTGCTGTGCTTGCTTCTCTCGGTGTGGTCGGCCTGACCATTGGGTTTGCGGCCCGGGAAACCCTGTCCAATATCATTTCCGGAATTTTGATTTTTTTGGATCGGCCGTTCACCATTGACGATCTGGTGGAAATAGACGGGCACTATGGACGGGTAGACCAAATCACACTCCGGTCTACCCGCATTGTGACCCAGGACGGCAGAATGCTGGCGGTTCCGAATACCGAGGTAATGACCAAAACAGTGGTTTCCTATACGAATTTTCCCAGCCTTCGACTTGGAATCGATGTTACCATCGGGGTTACAGAAGAGATAGATCGCGTTCGAAAACTCCTGATCACCCTGATACAAAAAGATGCGGACTTTATGACAGACCCGGCCCCCTGTGTGGTCGTAACCCAGATAAATGACTATAATATCGGCATCGAATTAAGGGCCTGGCTTAAAGATGAGCGACAGCATGTAAAAAAACGGTTTGATCTGCGGGAAACTGTTCTAAAGACCTTGACGGACAACAATGTAGACATGCCCTTTGAGACTATTCAGCTGGCACCCCACGCCGTCACTGTGCATGGGCCCGGTCCGGGAACAGACAAACAAGGAGGCGATGGATGAAGAAATCCCCAAGGGAAACAGAATTTGAAAAATCCGTAAAAAACAAATTCAACCTGTACAACAGCCTGTTCCTGAACCTTCCGTTTCAAAACCTTACCCATATTGGACTGCGCATTCCCCTTTTGAATCAGGCGTGCAGACAGGGACTTGACTCCGGGAAAGACCCGCTGGAAATTTTAGATTCTTTTTTCAAGATGTACACCGATCTGGCATCGGAAAAAGAGACCATTGCGTTTATGTTCCGGGTGATTCAATATATTGAACGGCAGATCGTTCTCTATGACAGCGCAGAAGATGCCGCTTTTTCAAATTTGCTGACCCTTGGCAGTCATTTATCGCTCAAAGAGTGCCTCCATCTTGCCGACAACAAAAAAAAGATCCCCGCCCTGGTTAAAAAGCTGTCCGCGTTCAGTGTGAGAATCGTTTTTACCGCCCACCCGACCCAGTTCTATCCGCGGTCGGTCCTGGATATCATCACGGATCTCAGGTTGCTTATCAGCGAAAACAGGATCCATGACATAGATCTTTGCCTGCAGCAACTGGGATTAACTTCCCTGATGAATGCAAAGAAACCGACCCCGCTGGATGAAGCAAAAAACATCATTTATTTTCTGCGCAGCGTCTATTATGACTCCGTGGGAGAGTTCTACGGCCACATCAAAAAATTGATTCCAATGGGCGGGTTTGACAATCCAGATATCATTCAACTGGGGTTCTGGCCGGGCGGGGACCGGGACGGCAACCCATTTGTGACTGCAGAAACAACCGACCGGGTGGCGGATGAACTGCGCATGACCCTGATGAAATGTTATTATCATGAACTTAAACGCCTGGAGTCGAAACTGACCTTCCGCGGGATAGAAGATGATATCGCGCGCCTGAAAGAACAGCTTTACATCACCATGTTTGATCCCTTAAAAACAATAACTTCGGAAGAGATCCTGGGGGTTCTGAACAAGATAAAAACCGCGCTCACAGAAAACTTCAATGATTTGTACCGGGAAGAGCTGGAGGCATTCATTGATAAAATCAATATTTTTAAAACCCATTTCGCCACCCTGGACATCCGGCAGAACCACATTGAACACAAACGAACCGTTGAAATAATTCTCAAGAATGAAAACCGGATCACCCACCGCCTGGATGAACTGTCAAAAGAGGAGCTGATATCGGTGCTGGTCCATGCCCATCTTCAGGTAACTCCGGATCAATTTCAAGACGAAATGGTCAAGGACACCCTCCAAACGATCTTACAGATAAAGAGCATCCAGGGAAAAAATGGGGAACAGGGCTGCAACCGGTATATTATCAGCAATTCCGAGGATATTTTCTCGGTTCTTTTTGTTTATGCCCTGTTGAGATGGTGCTGCTGGGGGAAAGCCCCGCTTCCCGTTGACATCATCCCCTTGTTTGAATCGATGGAGGGGATGCGCAACGCCGAATCCATCATGGAGGCGCTCTTTATGATACCGGAATACCGTGCCCATGTCCGGCAGCGCAGGGAGATGCAAACCATAATGCTCGGCTTCTCTGACGGAACAAAGGATGGCGGCTATCTCCAGGCCAACTGGTCCATTTTCAAAACAAAAGAAGGGTTGACCAGGGTCTGTGACCGACACCAGGTCAAGGCCATCTTTTTTGACGGCCGGGGGGGCCCTCCGGCACGGGGGGGCGGAAAGACCCATCGGTTCTATGCATCCCAGGGAGCCAAGATTGCCAATCATGCCATCCAGTTGACCATTCAGGGCCAGACCATCACCAGTCAGTACGGAACAAAAGCCCATTTTCTCCATAATTGTGAACAATTGCTGACAGCCGGCCTCTCCCATGAATTGTCCGAAACCCCTGTGCATTTGCCGGAAGCCTCCAGACAGATCCTGGATAAACTGGCGGCAGTGAGTTATGAGGCCTATACCGCCCTCAAAAAACACCCGATGTTTCTTCCCTACCTGGAAAACAAAACCACCTTAAAATATTACGGCAGGGCCAATATTGGCAGCAGGCCGGCCAAAAGAGGCAACCAGAAGAAACTGGCGCTAAAGGATCTGCGGGCCATCTCCTTTGTGGGGTCATGGAGCCAGCTCCGGCAGAACGTCCCGGGATTTTTTGGTATTGGAACCGCCTTGAAGATCCTGGCGGATGACCTGGGCCTTACGGCCCTGCAGGGGCTGTACCAAGATCAGCCCTTCTTTAAAGCCTTGATTCTCAACAGTATGATGTCCATGTCAAAATGCTGTTTCGAATTAACCGCCCATATCGCCAAAGACAAGGACTACAACGCATTCTGGCATATCCTGTCGGAAGAATACCGGCTGTCGACAAAAATGGCCCTGCTGGTTTCCGGCAACCGCTTTCTCATGGAAGATGAGCCGATTTCAAGGCGGTCCATCAAGATCAGGGAAGACATTGTATTGCCATTGCTGGTCATCCAGCAGTATGCGTTTCAAAAAATCGAAAAAAAATCAGACCATTTTCACGCCTATGAAAAAATAATTGAGCGGTCATTGTACGGCAATATCAATGCCAGCAGGAATTCCGCATGAGACCGATATTCAATTGGAAAGGATCTATGGTTAAAAATTTATTCTACCAGTTGCCAGTACCGAAAATTCAAATAAAAGAGACGGCCGGGCTTGCAACATGAATTTTTTTCACGCCATTGGAAAACGGCTGGCAATCTATCTGTCTTCCCCCATAGAAACAGAAACCCATGTGGCAACCAGCAACCCTTCTGAACTGGCCTCGACAATTAGAAGAGGAGATATTCTTCTCATCGAGGGGAACTCCCGTATCAGCTCTGCCATAAAATATCTGACCCAATCCACCTGGTCTCATGCCACTCTGTATATCGGTGATGGCCCCTGTCCCCATCAAAAGCAGCGGAATGAACCGATTCTGGTGGAAGCCGATCTCAATCTTTTTGTTCCCAGGGATTTTGATGTCTCCCCCTACTTTGAGATTGTAAAACCAGCCCTGTCCCAAGGATTTACCCCCCGACAGAGGCAATGGTCAGAATAAGTGACAAAACAAGCGGTCCTGCACCGTTATT
>JAABSK010000252.1 GCA_011390435.1 Desulfobacteraceae bacterium
AAAAGAATTCAGATCTGTTGAGCACCTGCGCAAAACCCTGAAAAAGTATTTTGATTTTTACAATCATGAACGACCTCACCAAAGCTTTGATGCTCAAACACCTGCTGAAGTATACTATGGAATGAACCAACTTAGGATGGCTGGATGATTACCTTGGATAAAAAAGGAAAACTGCCCAATTATAATGGGGGCCAGCCCCCAAACCCCCGAGATTTAACGCATTGTGAACCAAAGCATGTAGGGCAGGCTGACATTTGCCGGCACTGCCCCATGCTTCAGTTACCAGATGCGGCGCTCGGGTCGCTTCTCAGTCGTTGCCCTATCCTCCGACCTGGTTCGGGCATATTATCAAAATCGGTCAAAAGTACAAGCAATCAAACATTGAAATATAAAAAATGGAGGTTAAAAACGGCGTTTGGAAATTGGATAAAATTTGATCGGATAATTCTTCCGATATTGACGCTTATTTTGAGCAAAAAACTGTCTTGACAATGGGGTCCACCATAATGAAAATTGTCATCCGTCAGAGAAAATCCCATAAAAAACATATATTTTGGTAAGAGACTGGCATGAACGATATTCCTTTAAGAATAAATTTGCCCTGGGTTAGCCATTGAATAGTGTTGACTCGGCCAAGGAAATATGCGATGACTTTATAGTTATAAGAGTAAATTAAATCAGTGCAACTTCCTGAAAGAGGCTACGGCAGATTATCAGACAGCGCGCACATACACACGGCAGAGGATTTACACTAATCGAGCTGATGATTGTGGTGGCCATTATTGGAACCCTGAGCGCCATTGCTATTCCGTTTTTTATGGGTTATCTTCAAAAAGCCCGCAATACCCGCGCGATAGTAGATATGAAAACCATTGAAAAAGCAGTTTTCATGTTTCAGACAGAAACCTATGTGCTTCCGGACAGCCTGGCGGATATCGGTCTGGATACCCTCAAGGATCCCTGGGGACGTCCCTATGAATACCTGAAAATAGAGGAATCGACCGCACCAGGTGTGAAAGGAAAGAGCAGGAAGGACCATTTTATGGTGCCGGTGAACACGGACTTTGATCTTTACAGCAGGGGGCCGGACGGACAAAGTTTTCCTCCGTTTACGGCCAGTCCAAGCAGAGACGATATTGTGCGGGCCAATAACGGACAATACATGGGGATTGCCTCAGAATACTGATTCAGGAGACAGATATGACAATCGATATGTCGTTTTTGCGCACCCGGGTGGCCAGAAGAATTTTTATGCTGTTTATTTTGTGCGCACTGGTGCCGATCAGCGGATTGACAGCTCTCTCTTATTTCCAGGTATCTGGGCAGCTCAAAAAACAGAGCATGGACCGGCTTCAGAACGCTGTCAAAGCCCATGGCATGTCTATTTACGAGCGGTTTTTGTTCCTGGAAGCCCACCTGCGCTTGGTGGCTACTGCCGGACATGGCGGCATGGTGGATCAGCAGCGCATCAAGACGGTTTTGGGCAGTCATGGCAGCAGGGGGTTTGGCGCCATTGTCCGGATAGATTCAGATGGCAGCCGGCACAGCGCTTATGGCCGGTTGGATACGTTGCCGGAAGGGCTTGAAACAATCATGGGCAGTGCCGCTTCCGGCAAAACCCTTATCCTGTTCGAGCCCCGTCACGCTGATGCATCTGGAGAACAGGCACAGGTGTTTATGGTGATGATGCCTGAAAATGAGCGGCAGGCGCCTGACTTTTTGATGGTGGGCCGGATCGACCCTGCCTATCTGTGGGGCATCGGCCATGCCAATATGCTGCCGCCAATGACGGACCTGTGTATTGTGGATCAGTTCAGAAAGGTGCTGGTGACGTCGTTTGAAATATCCGATACCCTGCTGCACCGGCTGGCAGCCCAGAACAGCCAGGCCAATACCGGGCACTTTCAGTATGATTGGTCGGATCAGAACTATGTTGTCAGCCATTGGTCACTTTTTATGAAATCCGGTTTTGAGTCTGCAAACCTCACTGTGGTGCTGCGGCGATCAACTGCTGATGTGTTAAGTCCACTTAACCAGTTTAAGCGGATTTTCCCCCTTGTGGCACTGCTGTCTTTCTGGATCGTCGCCCTTTTAAGTGTGTATCATATCCGAAAAAGCCTTGTTCCACTGGAAGAGTTGAAAAAAGGTACGATACAGGTGGCCCGGAAAGATTTTAAAACCAGGGTCATGGTGGACAGCCATGATGAGTTTGAAGATCTGGCTGCATCTTTTAACGAGATGACCCGGAGCCTTGACCGGAATTTTGAGGCATTGACCACCCGTTCAGAGATCGACCGGGCCATTTTATCCTCCCTGAATGTAAAAGCGGTGATCAGTAAGGCTCTCCGGCGCATCTACATGTTTTTTTCCTGCGATACCATCGGAATCAGCCTTGCAGTGGATCAAAAACCGACTGCCTATCATGCCTATGTTTCGAGGGATATCTCCATCCGGAAGATACAGGAATATTTCTTTGAGATGGCAGCAGCAGATGAGCAGGCGCTCTATGACCAGCACACCCATATGCTTCTGGACCTGTCAGGAAAGTTCCCCCGCTTTACAGCCAGTGCGGTGACGGACGGGATGCAGTCGGCATTGATTCTGCCTCTTTTTATCAATCATGAACTCAAAGGAACCATCGCCCTTGGTTTTTTATCCGAAAAAAGACTCTCAGATGACGATCTGGCCCAGGCCCGTCAGATTGCTGATCAGGTGGCTGTGGCCCTGTCCAACGCACGGCTGGTGGCAGAACTTGAAAAATTGAATCTGGGGACGCTGGAGGCCCTTGCCCGTACAGTGGATGCTAAATCCGCGTGGACAGCCGGCCATTCCGAACGGGTCACCCATCTGTCGGTGAAGATTGCACAGGTTATGGGGCTTGAGGATGCCCGGGTGGAAACCCTCAGGCGGGCCGCTTACCTGCATGATATCGGCAAGATCGGCATTCCGCTGGCCATCCTTGATAAACCAGGGCGGCTCACCAATGAAGAGTTTGAAATGATAAAGGAACATCCAGTGATCGGGGCCCGGATTCTGGAACCTATTGAGGCCTTTGCCGATGTTCTGGCCATGATACACCAGCACCATGAAAAATATGACGGTAAAGGATATCCCGGCGGCCTTGCCGGAGAACAGATTACCCTCGGCGCCAGGATTATGGCGGTGGCTGATGTGTTCGATGCTGTGGTGTCTGACCGCCCCTACCGGCAGGGCTGGATTGAAGAAAAAGCCATTGAAATGATCACCAGTGAATCAGGTATCCATTTTGATCCCAGGGTGGTGGACGCGTTTCTGCTGGCAGTGTCCAAATGAGCACAAAAAAGATCATTTTTTATTGGAAATGGTTGTCATGGCTGATGATGACGGCCTGTTTTTTGATAGTCCTCTCCTGTTGCGAATCTGTACCTTTTCCACAGGAATTGTCCGGCACTTGGAGATCGCAGGATTTGTTATATGCGGACCGATACATTCAGATCAGTGAAAAACAGCTGATTCTTGGAACAGGCGAGGGCCTTCCCAATATATTTTATATCAAGGATTTCAGTCAGCAGGAAGCAGACGACAGGATTGAATGGACTTTTTATTGTGAGATCAGCCGTGGCGAGACCTTTGAACTGACAATTCTGTATTCGCCTGGACCAGAGTCGGTTTTACAATTTAAAAACACACCGGATGTGCACTGGTATAAAGTGGAGAATTAGAAACTGGATATTTGCTATAAAGATCGAGGATTTCAGCCTTTGATGGAGTCCTGCACGCATTTTTAGAAACTTAAGACAGGCTGCGCTGCCGGGTTGAAGGTTTTATTCCAGTTGTCACCATATTTTTTTAATATGTCTTCTTGTGTTATCTTTTCCTTTACACCGGTTGACTTGAGTACATTTTGGCTGCAAAGGATACACATTTCATGTGCATCAAAAATGGCAAAACGGTCTTCTTAAAAAACGATCAACTTGATTTCATTGACTGAGCTGTGGGTTTGGTGATTTGTAAATTTTGAATGGTTTTGGATATATGACAGACAATAATAAACTGTTCTTGACGGACAGATTTTTTTTTATTAGAGTCTTTCCCAAATAAAGGTCAAGATCTTTGAAACCCGGTTTTACAGAAACAATAATAAAATTTGACGGTATATTGTCATTAAAAAAAACTATAGCATTTTTCACATGACTTGATATTTTATGCTTGACAGCCCTATTGCAATAGCATAAATTTATCATTAAAATACGGGGACTATTTTTAAAAGTTTTATAGGGCTGTGTCAATGTCATTTCAGGGTAAAGAATTCACACAAGGTATG
>JAABSK010000253.1 GCA_011390435.1 Desulfobacteraceae bacterium
GATGATCCAGACCGGAAAACAATACGGCATGCAGCTGCTGGACGACGCCATCATGCAGCTGTATCAAAAAGGCTGGATCAGCGCGGATGAAGCCTATGGCAAGGCCAATAACAAAGCCATCTTCAGACCGTTTATCAAGACACCGCCGGCAGACTTTACCGAGGCATGATCGTGACAATATTTCATTACAGATCCAAAGGCATACGGCATGAAAAAACAGCAGATTGACCATATCCTTTCAAAAATGCTCGACTCACATGAGAATGTGTCAGACCTGAATTTCACACCGGGAAAACCCCTTCAGGTTGAAAGTTCAGGCGAGCTGGTGCCTGTCCGGATCGATCCGGAATTCAAGCAGCTGACCCCTTTTCAGACGGAAATCATTGCCCTGAATCTGATCAACAACAACCGGAAGCTGACCGAAACCCTGATTCGAGAAGGGTCATGCGATCTGTCCTACCAGCTGGGCAACAAGGCCCGGTTCAGGGTGAACATTTTTTCACGGTCTGGAAAATATTCCATTGTCCTCAGAAAGCTGGAAACCCGGATTCCCACCATTGATGAGCTGAACCTGCCCCAGGCCTTTCACAAGATGGCTGAAGAACGCAACGGGATTATTTTTGTGACCGGTGCCACAGGGTCTGGTAAATCCACATCCCTTGCCGCGCTGCTGGATAAAATCAATGACACCAAATCCGTTCATGTGATCACCCTTGAAGACCCGATCGAGTATCAGCATCCCCAGAAAAAATCCACCTTTAACCAGCGGGAGCTGGGCGCAGATTTTGATACATTTGCCAACGGCTTGAGAGCGGCCCTTCGCCAGGCCCCCAAAGTGATTCTGGTGGGTGAAATGCGGGACCGGGAGACCGTTGAAATCGGTCTTTCCGCTGCAGAAACCGGCCACCTGGTTTTGTCAACCCTGCATACAGTGGATGCCGGACAGACCATCAACCGTATTTTGGGCATGTTTTCCACAGAAGAGGAAAAACAGATCCGGATCCGCCTGGCCGACACCATCCGGTGGGTGGTATCCCAGCGACTGCTGCCGAAAATCGGCGGCGGACGGGTGGCTGCTTTTGAAATCATGGGCTCGAACCTGCGGGTGAAAGATTCCATTCTCCATGGCGAATCCGAGGGCAAAACCTTCAACGATATCATTACTGCCGGAAAAGCCCAGGAGATGGTTTCCTTTGACGAATTTATCATTTCCCTGTATGAAGACGGCAGCATCAGTGAAGCGACTGCCGCCTCCTATGCATCGCGCAAAGACATTGTCGGCAGAGGGCTGGATTCCATTAAAAGCTCCCGCGGTGAGACGACAAGCAAAATTGATTCACTGGAGATTGATCATGGATACCGGGGGACATAACCGATGAACATCACCTGCCAGCACTGCCAGACAAAACTGAATATCCCGGATGAGAAAATCACCCCGGACAAAGATGTTGCATTTAAATGCCCGAAATGCCAGGAAAAGATACTGATTCCCGCCATCCGGAAGCCATCATCGCCACCGGCCGGCATGGCGCATCTTCCATTTGAAGAGCGGAAAAATGCCCTGATCTGCATCAAAGACCCGCTGCTGCAGAAGCAGGTCCACCATATTGTGGCCCAGATGGGGTTTAACGCTGAAATCCCCATGGATGTAAAAGATGCCGTCAGCCGGATGGAATACCATGTCTATCATCTGATCCTCATTGATGAATCATTTGATCCGGGCAAAGCATCAAGACCTGGTATTTTTCACCGGCTCAATACCATGGACATGTCGCTGCGCAGAAGAATCTGTTTTGTCATGGTCAGCACCGCCTTTAATTCCAATGACAATATGGCGGCCCTGAACAACAGCGTGAACAACATGATTCACATCGATGATATTCCCCGCCTGGATGCTTTTCTGTCACAAGCACTGATGGACCATAAACAAATCTATTCTGTTTATCAGGATTCCCTGCGGCAGGCTGGGAAAGCATAGCCATCCCATGCCCTTCAAAGGAAATTTATGATCGACCAGTGGTACAGACCTTTTTGTTTTTCTGAATGGGCAAAAAGAGTGTTCAGTGTGATCAACCTGATGCTTTTTTTCATCTCCGTCACCTTTGTTTTCAGTGAATTCCGGTTTGACTGGGTGGAAAAAACAGTGGGAACCTATCTGATCTCCACCAATGAGCTGCGGCCGGAAACCGGTGTCATCTGGGAGACGGGAAAACATGCCGCCAATGCCCATGAATTTTTAAACAACATGGTCAGCAAAAAAGAAGATGCCCGCAAAACCGTTCACACGGCTGATTCCTTTTCCGCACTTGTCTCCAGCCTGAATTCAGGCGAGTGGGTGACCCTTGAAAAACATCATTTCAAAACCCTCTACCTGGCGCTGGACCGGGGGGCTGCCGCAAAAATCATCGAACCGGCCCAGCTGGTCTGGCTGCTGAACGGCCCCCTTCTTGACCGCATCTTCTGCGAAGGCGTGTCTGATGGCATTAAACTGTATTTCATCGATTCAGACAACCGGGTGATCAAACAGATCCACCTTAAAAACCTGGACATTCTTGAGATTGAAACCGGTGAAGTTCCGCTTCTGGGAGGCCTGGACCGTATCGAAGAATTTTCCGGCCGGATCTATTCTGCAGATCATTTCTTTAATGCCCTGTTCAATCTGCCGCAGGATATCCTGCCGGATTTGATGGTCGACCCGGAAATCCTGCTGAAGCAGGAGGGTAAAATCATCCGGGTCGGCATCTGGAACGAAGCTGAAAACGGCTACATTAAACTCGGGTTTGAATTTGAAGAAAACAACCAGTCGTCCGTGGTCTTTGTCAAAGGCCGGGAATGGGCGGTATGGCAGTTGAGCCTGAACCTGAAGGGAGAAAATTTGTGACCCTGGCGTTTCAATTCCTTAAATTTGTCCGTTTCTGCGTTTTCTGCCTTTTGATCCTGATCTCAGTCGCTGCCCTTGCCGGGCTGCTCATGGTCTTTCATACAGCAGAAAAACTGCCGAAACTGCCCTCTCCCCTCAGCCGGATCATTGAGACGCCCCAGAGCCAGATTTTTGCTGCCAACGGCCAGATTCTTCTGACACTGGGGGAACGGGAGACCATCCCCCTTGAAATGGTTTCCAGGGACTTTATCAATGCCATTATCGCCACGGAAGACCACCGTTTTTTTGAACACCACGGTATCAACAAGCTCAGAACCCTGAAGGGACTGTACATCACACTGACCCGCCCGGGAAAAGTTCAGGGTGCATCCACCATCACCCAGCAGCTGGCCAAAAATCTGTTTTTCAGCTTTGAACAGACCTACCAGCGCAAATTCAAGGAGCTGCTGGTGGCCTTCCAGATCGAAGCGGCCAGCACAAAAGAAGAGATTTTACACGCCTATATCAACCAGATTCATTTTGGCGCCGGCGCACAGGGGATTGAAAAAGCCGCCCAGGTTTTTTTCGGAAAACCCGCCCTGGACCTGACCCTTTCTGAAGCAGCCATGCTGGCAGGCCTTCCCAAATCGCCAACCAATTACAACCCGTACCGGTATTACGACCGGGCCTTAAACCGCCGGGATGTTGTACTGCAGCGAATGGTGCAGGTCGGCTTTGTTACTGAACTTGAAGCACAGCAGGCCCGGCAGGAAAGACCAGAGCTTCACCGACAGAAGTCAGATGCCAGGTCTGGCAGTTATTTTCTGGATGCCCTGATCAACCAGCTGATTTCACGTTATGGTGAAGATGTTGTCTATCATGGCGGCATCAAAGTGTTTGCCACCGTGGATCCCCGCCTCCAGAACGATGCCCGCCAGGCATTGCATCAGGGCCTGGAAAAACTTGATACTGCCATGGGCATCTCATCCCGGAATGGCCCTGATCTGCCTCAGGGCGCTGTTGTTTCCATTGACGCAGGTTCCGGAGCTGTCAAAGCCCTGGTGGGGGGAAGAAACTATTATCAAAGCGAATTTAACCGGGCCATGAACAGCCGGCGCCAGCCCGGCAGCGGATTCAAACCGTTCTTGTATTACACGGCCTTCAAGGAGCTGGGATACCATCCTGCCTCTGTCATGACAGATCAGCCCGTGCATATCCGTGTGCCAGGTGCCCGGGACTGGACACCTGAAAATTTTGACAGAACCTTTTCCGGTGATATGATTTTGAAAAATGCATTGATCCATTCTGTTAATTCCATTGCCGCCCGGCTTGTGGAAAAAACCGGACCGGAATCCGTCACCCGGACCGCCAGGGTCTGCGGGATCAGAAGCCCGCTGCAGGATGTCTATTCCGTGGCGCTTGGAACATCCGGTGTCACCCC
>JAABSK010000025.1 GCA_011390435.1 Desulfobacteraceae bacterium
TGCGTCCAGTGTCTGTTTCACAAACGCTTTTGATGTGCCGTAATAATGGTCATGCACTTTTGCCCATTCCAGCCAGTGATTCTGCTGGATTTTTTGCTCAAATTCTTCAAAAGGGATGAAAAAATAATCCCGGCCATGCACCTCATTGTCCCTGGGAGGCCGCGTGGTGTGGGATACGGAATAGGACAGGGTATCAAACCGGTCCAGCACCTGCCGGATCAATGTTGTTTTACCGGCGCCGGATGGCGCAGATACAATAAAAAGCTTGCCGCCGGCCATCAGTCATCTTCCTGAACAGTCAGGGATTCAAACCGGTGGGACACGGTTTCCGCCTGAATGGCTGACAGGATCACATGATTGCTCTCTGTGATAATGATGGCCCGGGTTTTTCTGCCGTGAGTGACATCGATCAGGCGCTTTTCCGCCCTGGCCTCATCCTTGACCCGTTTCATGGGAGATGAGTTCGGGGACAAAATGGCCACGACTTTTTGCGCCACCACTGTATTTCCAAACCCCAGATTCAGCAGAAGCTGCTCCACAGGCCGGCCTTTTTTATCTATGGGATTATTCAATGTTCTGCACCTGCTCCCTGATCTTTTCCAGTTCCGATTTTAAATCCACCACAATATGGGACAATGTGGCGCTTCCCGCTTTTGACCCAATGGTGTTGAACTCCCGGTTAAACTCCTGAATCATGAAATTGAGTTTTTTTCCTTCAGACTGCCCGGCATCCAGGATTTCCCTGAACTGCTTGATATGACTGTACAGCCGCGTCATCTCTTCAGACACATCACTTTTATCCGCCAGCAGGGCTGCTTCCTGGGAGATCCTCACCGGATCGATCCCGTCACTGTCCGCTGTCAGGCGTTCAATCCGTTCCATGAGCCGCTGTTTATAGGCAGCTGGAATCGCTGCCGCCTGATCTGCCACCTGGGACAGGGTTTTTTCAATACCATCCATGCGGTTACGCAAATCTGCGTACAGGTTCAAGCCCTCTTGTCTGCGCATCTCATCCAGAGCGGCACTGGCGGTTTCAAGGGCCGGTAAAATCGCCTGCCACAAAAGATCTGTATCCTGTTTCGCCCTGGCCGGCACAATGATGTTTCTGGCAGCAAGCACCTGATCAAGGGTAATATCTGCTGAAAGACTTAGATCCTGCTGCACTTTTTTCAATGCCCTGAAATAGGACACTGCCTTTGCATGATCCACTTCAAACTGGTCCAGATCCCCTGCTGAATCCTGAATATGCAGCCGGACTTCGATCCGGCCTCTGCCATGGGTCCTTGCCATCTGCTTTTTGATATCATCTTCAAATACCTGGCAGGATTCCGGGCAGTAAATCACCAGATCCAGATGACGTGAATTATACGACCGGATGGTGACATCCGCAGTCAGGGTGCCGACGGTGGCAGTGCCTTGGGAAAAGGCGGTCATGCTTTTAATCATCAATGTTTCCTTTGTAAGCCTTTAAATCCAGAAGGTATTTGTCCCGGACTTTTGATAAAAACGCAATCATGGTTTCAGACGCATAATCCGGATATGTCCAGTCAAGGGTCTGGAACCCTTTTTTCCGTGAGTAGATCAATGTCAGATCCGCATATATTTTTCTGCCGATATAAATTCTGTGGGCATATTCTTTGCCCGTTGCCAGAATAAAGCGCGAAGACACCAGGTAACCCGGATCCAGATTCACATTGCGCCGGGCATCTTGAGCTTCACATTGTTTTTCGATCCTGTTGGTGATCTCCTTGATCCCGGCCAGTTCATCCTGACCAATCAGTCGTTTAAAAACAAAAACCTTGCGGAACAGGGGTGCTCCCATTTCCGCGTAATAATAATCGGTATAGGTAAACGTCAGCCAGTTGCTGATCATGTCCACCGGACCAAAGGCCTCTTCCAGCATTGGATATATCTGTGCGGCCCAGGTCTTGCGGTTCATGATACAGCCGATGACCAGCTTGGCTGGTTCCGGGTGTTTGGGGATGCTCATGACTTACAGCGGCTTTGCCTCATCAACAAGCATAATCGGGATATCATCCCGGATTTCGTATACCAGACGACAGGACTCACAGATCAGCCCGTCTTTTGCTTCATTCACACCAAGGTCCCCTTTGCATTTGGGACAGACCAGTATTTCCAGTAATTCCGTTGATACTGCCATTTCATTGACTCCTTGTGATTTACCAGCCAGCTATACACTGGCTGACTGCAACGTCTGCAGTTTAAAATATTCTCCCTTTTGGGCCATCAGTTCCTCATGGGTTCCCTGCTCCAGAATTCCGCCGTTTTTCAGCAAAACGATCCGTGACGCATAATCAATCGTGGACAGACGGTGGGCAATGACAAACGATGTCCTGCCCCGCATCAGGTTTTCAAGGGCTTTTTGCACCACCCTTTCTGCCTGGGAATCCAATGCAGATGTGGCTTCATCCAGAATCAGTATGGGTGCATCCTTGATCAATGCCCGTGCAATGCAGATCCGCTGCTTTTCACCACCGGACAGGCGTGACCCCAGCTCACCGATAAGGGTGTCAAACCCGTTGGGGAATCCACAGATAAAATCATAGGCAAACGCTGCTTTTGCTGCATTCTCAATTTCAAGGTCAGTGGCATCCATCTTGCCGTAGCGGATGTTGTCCCGCACAGATTCGTTGAACAGAATCGGCTCCTGAGTGACAATGGCAATATGATCCCTGAGGGACTTCACACTCAGCTCTTTTACATCCTGGCCTGCCACTTTTACGGTGCCGCCGGTTGCATCATACAATCGTGGAATCAGATTGACAAGACTGGTTTTGCCTCCCCCGCTCATGCCCACCAGTGCCAGAACTTCACCTGGAGCCACCTTGAGATTGATATTGTTCAACGCCGGGGTTTCTTTTTCATCATAGGCAAAGGATACATCGTCAAATTCAACGTCAAACGGGCCGGTTTCCAGATGCCGGGCATCCGGTTTTTCAGGGATGGTGGAGGTTTCTTCCAGAACATCAAATATCCGTGTGGCCGAGGCCATGCCTTCTTGAATGGTATTGTTCAGTTTGGACAGTTTTTTTACCGGGTCATACAGCATCATTACCGCGGTTAAAAATGAAAAAAAAGTCCCTGGTGTTGATGTTCCATTGATCACCCGAAGCCCACCGAACCAGATGATAAAGGCGATCCCCAGCCCCCCTAGAAATTCCATCACCGGAGATGACAGGGCTTTGGCAACGACCTTTTTCATCTCCAGGCCAAACAGCTCATCTGTTTTTTCCTTGAACCGGTTTTTTTCAAACATCTGAAGGTTGAAGATCTTGATAATCTTGGCACCGGTAAAGGTTTCATGTAAAAATGAATTTAAATCCGCCATGGTCACCTGGGTACCAGTGGAAAATTTCCTGACCCGCCGTCCGAACAGCACAATGGGATAAAAAGCCAGAGGCAGAACGATAAAAGCGCCCAGGGCCAGTTTCCAGTCCCGGTAAAAAATCACTCCCAAAAATGCAATCACGGAAAAAAAATCACGGAACAGATTGATCACTGCTGTGGACACCATGCCTTTGACAATGTTCACATCATTGGTGATGCGGGACATAAGCGCCCCTGTCTTCTCTTTGTGAATAAAGGAAATGGGCAGATCTGTAATTTTTTCATACAAACTGTTCCTGAAAAACCGGATAATATTTTCTCCGATATAATTCATCAGATATTCAGATCCGTAAGTGCCCAGGCCCTTGAGGAAAAATACCAGCACGGCAAGGCCGGGGATCAGCAGCAGCATCTCCCGGTTCCGGCTGATAAAAATATCGTCCATCACCGGTTTCACCAGAAGGGCCATGGCGCCGTTGGCGCCGGCAACAACGATCATGCACACAGCAGCAACCACCAGCCGCTGCCAGTACCTGGAAACCAGTGAGATGATCTTTTTTCGCCGGTGTCTGGAAAGTGTGGGATTTGGTTTGTCCATAGGCCTTAATTTATGATACCCAAGGGTATTGTCAATATTAAAAAAACATGAGAAAGATGTCCCCATGACAACGAGTGCCTTTATACCCAATTTTTTCAAACTTTACAACATGCTGTGGAAACTGATACTGCCGCTGCTGAAAACGCATCCCCGACTGAAACCGGGTTTTAGAAAACGCCTGGACCCGGCCCACCTGAAACCGGCAGATCTCTGGATACAGGCAGCCTCTGCCGGTGAAGCCTATCTGGCAGTCCAGCTTGTCAAGGCCCTTGTCCCGCAGCACAAACTGTCTGTTCTGGTCACCTGCATCACCCAGCAGGGTATGGATATTTTAACCGCCCATCTGCAGGACGCTCCCCTTCATTCCAACATCGACCTGCAGATCGACTGGTTCTTTTTTGACATGCCTGATGTCATGTCTAAGGCTGCAGCGCACCTCAACCCGGCTGTCATGGTACTGCTTGAAACCGAAATCTGGCCGTCCCTGATCTGGTTTCTCAAACACCGCAGCACCCGGGTGATCATTGTCAATGCCCGGCTGTCTGCAAAAAGCTTCCGTTACTACCTTTGCACGGCATTTTTATGGAAACACCTGGCACCGGACGTGATCCTTGCCACATCCGACCGATATGCAATGCGCTATGCACAGCTGTTTCAAACAGCGGTAATCCAGACCATGGACAATATCAAGTTCGAATCCATGGAGACGGATGACACCGGGGCACAGCTGCATCAGAAACTGGCAGCATTCCTGCCAGAAAATCTTCCCATCACCCTTCTGGCCTCAATCCGGAAACAGGAAGAACACCAGGTATGCGATATTCTGACCCGGATTCTTCACAAAAAACCAGATCAGGTGGTGGCTGTTTTCCCCCGGCACATGCACCGGGTCACCGCATGGAAAGCCCTTCTTTCAGACCGGAAGATCAACTGGTGCCTGCGCTCTGAAATCAGGCGCCCTGTTCGTGCGTCACAGGTAATTTTATGGGACCGGTTTGGTGAATTAAAAACCGCCTATGGGTTTGCCAGGGTGGTGTTTGTGGGTGGCAGCCTTGAAAAACTGGGCGGTCAGAATTTTATCGAACCGGCCATGGCCGGAGCGATCACGATCACCGGGCCCTATTATGATGATTTTTCATGGGTGGGAACCAGTCTGTTTTCCCTTGGCTGTGTCTTAAAAACACAGAATGCCGGACAGGTGGAACAGGCTGTTTTAACCGCACTTGATCCCCATACCCGATTCAACCGGCAGGAAAACCAGCGCCGGATAAAAGCCTATGTCCACTCCCTGAAGGGCGGAACAGATCAAGCGTGCAATGAAATATTAAAATCCTTTTACAGATGATGGTTGTTTAGTATATACTGATCACAATGATTCAGAACATCTCTTAAACATTCCAAACCTTTTTGCTTTCTGCTGATTTTCTTTTTTTCTGACGGTTTCGCTTCTCTTTGACGATTTTATTACGCTGTCCATCACCTGTTAGCAGTCACAGGTGTATTTTTATCAAATAACGGAAAGGAGGCAATCATGGAACGTCATGCCATGCACTATGACACCATCACCCGGCTGACCACCGCCATTTCTCAGTGTAAAGATCCCGAAGAAGTGGCCCTGATCACGGCAGAAAGCGTCAAAACCGCATTTAATGCCAAAGGATGCTCGGTTTTTATCGTGGACAGAGACACCAGGGAGCTGGGCCTGGTCGCCTCTTCCGGACTCAGCGACGAGTATCTGAACAAAGGTCCGGTCCATTTTATGCAGACCATCCGGGAAGCAAAGGATGCGGTTCCCATTGCCATCTATGATGTCATGGATGATCCGCGGATTGAATATCCGGAGCAGGCAGAAAAAGAAGGCATCGCTTCCCTGCTGGGAGTCCCGATTATCAGTCACAATAAAATCATCGGGGCCCTCAGGGTTTACACCAGCCAGCCATGGGAATTCTCATTCAACGATGTCACCGTGATTCAGGCGGTGGCCCTGATCTGCGGCATGGCCATGGACACCTGCCGGATGTACAAGGGATATAAAACCAGTATTGAGATCCTGAAAAACATGCGGGGAAAAAATTCGTTCAACACCAACAAATGGACCCCCTATGAAGGCGTTCCCCAGAGTGTGGAGCAATCCATTTGTGATTTTTGAACCAGTAATTTTCAAGCCCGCCACAGCGTGAGGTTTTCAGGCAGCTGTCCAGATCCAGACAGCTGCCTGAAAATATTCAGATGGACAGAACACCATCAAGCTCATGCTTCAACGAGCGGTTCATCAGTCGTTCAACTGTTTCTTTTACCGGCCTGTCCTCAAAGAGAACCGAATATACTTCGTTGCAGATGGGCAGATCCACACCCAGCTTTCGGGACAGGTTATACACCGATCGGGTGGTCCTTACCCCTTCAGCCACCATGCGCATTTCAGAAATGATTTTTTCCAGTTTCTTACCTTCACCGATCTGTTTTCCAACAGTGTAGTTCCGGCTCAGATCTCCGGTACAGGTCAACAGCAGATCCCCCACGCCAGCCAGCCCGGCAAGGGTTAACGGATCCGCTCCCAGGCGGGTTCCCAGACGGTTCATCTCGGTCAGTCCCCGGGTAATCAGCGCTGCCCTGGGATTCAGCCCCATTTTCATGCCGTCACAGATCCCTGCGGCAATGGCCAGAACATTTTTCATGGCGCCCCCGATCTGGGTCCCGACAGGATCATCATTGACATACACCCTGAAGGTGGGGCATGAAAAAATCGCCTGAACCCGTTCTGCCGTCTCACGGCAGATAGAGGCAACCGCCACCACAGTCGGCACCTGCCGGGCCACTTCCCTGGCAAAGCTGGGGCCGGAAAGAACGGCAAAATTCTCTGGAGCAATCGTATCGATCTGCTCTTCCAGAATCTGGGTCATGGTCATGTGGGTTTTGTTTTCAATACCTTTGGATGCGGTCACCACAAGGGTATCCGGATGGATAAAGGGCTTCATCCTGGCAGCAACATCCCGGGTGCAATGGGAGGGCACCACGCTCAATACCAGGTCCTTATCCCGGACAACGGTCTCAAGATCATTGGATGGCACAATATTGTCCGGCAGAATAATCCCGGGGAGAAAAACGCTGTTTTCCCGGGTGGTTTCAATCTGTTCTCTAACCTCGGGTTCAAACACCCACAGATCAAGTACAAATCCTTTATCTGCCAGCAGTTTTGCAAGGGCTGTTCCCCAGCTGCCACCGCCCACTACTCCGATCCGGGTGTTTGCTGTTTCTACCTGTCGTCCCATGGGTTCGTTTATCCTTCCAGACCTGTCAAGCGTCCTTATTTTTAACGGGTTTGCATTCAATCCTGCACGATTCGGTCGGTTATACACCAAATCATTTTCAGGATCAACTGTATTGATGAACCGTCAGCTGAGGGAATGGGATCTCCCAGTTGTTCAGGGTACAGGCATCCACACACCACCGTTGAATTGCCCGCCTCAGACGGTTGTACAGCGGTGCCAGTTGACCATCAAAATCAGCAATGACGACCAGGTCAAGGGAAGACGCATTTGCCTGCTCAAATTCCACCCGCAGGTTGAGCAGTTGGTTCTGGTATCCCTCTGTTTCCAGCTGTTGGGCAATGTGGGTTTCCAGTGTTTCAAGGATCGTCGTTGTGGCCTCTTTCTGGAGATGATACGCAATCCCAAAAGATACCTTCAACCTGAAATTCACTGAAAGGTTCAACGGTGACAGCGATAAAAAATCACTGGTCTGGTATGTTTTTTTCGCTCCCCCCCGCTGAATCAGTTCGACCATTTCATGGGTCTGGCTGGTCACCACCCCCCGTGTACCATCTGAAAGAATCACCCAGTCATTGCGCTTGCAGGGAAACCAGGGTTCGTGTTTGTGAAACGGACGGGACGTTTTGCCGAAAAACTCTTCAATCGGCAGGCGGAGTTTGACCTCAAGCGCAGGATTTTCAAGTTCGCTGTACAGGTTGATTTTGGTGACAAGCCATGGCACGCCCTGATAGACAAAACGCTCTCCTTCCCTTACCGCGCCGATGTTCAGCATAAGCCGGCTCTGGTGCCAGTACTGGGGCAGCGTATGCTTGACAGCCCATCCCAGACCCATCATAAAAATAATTGTCAAACTGAGCAGCACCCAGTCTTCAACCATGTAAAAAACAAAAACAATGACAAACAGGACCAGAAAAACGGAAAACACCCTGAACAAAAGACTCAGCGCCCGGATGTGAAATGGCCGGTACCTGGCCTGGTATCCGGGAACGACCCGGGCCAGTGTCCTGGACAGCAGGCGCAGCAAAAGCAGCGCCCCGATACAGGTACCAACAGCAATGAACAGATACAACCCCCGGGTTTTGAAAAAATTCTTGATAGACGTCTGGGATGTTTCAATAAAGGATTTTTCATCCTTTTCCATCTCTTCAAGCCGCATGGTGACAATTTCCAGCCGGTTCTGCAGCTGTCGTTCAAGCCCCTGCCATTCCGGCAGAAGCGTTAACAGGTTTTCTTTGAGCATTGGATCCTGAGTCTGTTCGATCAAGCGCCTGATATTTTCCACTGCCTGATGCGCCACTGGCACCCGCTCCTGATAACGGGCCTGTTCATCTTTGAGCTTTGCCTTGTTCCGTGCCTTGACCGTCATCCGCTTGATCTCTTTTATTCCCGGCTCCACAAGACCCACCAGCTCTTTTTGCCAGTCAAATTCCTGGGGTTTTTTTTCCGTGAACAAACTGGTGTCAATACCGGTTGCGATCCGCTCAAAATCCTGGCGGGAATCATTCATCTGTTGATCCAGTTTCGCGATTTCAGACTTCAGCTGTTCTTTTTGTGTTGCTGAGCTGCTGGTTTCCAGCTCCTCAATCTTTTCCTGGAGGCGCTGCCAAAGCTGCTTTCTCAGCCGGGTAATGGAGTGAAGCATTTTAATCGCAGCTTCAGGCTCATCCGGTTCAATGGCAGACGTTTCTTCAACAGAAGTCGGCAGACCCTCCTGAAGCGGCACCGCAGTGTCCTGTCCTGTGGCTGCCACAGGGAAAAGATACAGACACACCCAAAAAACCATTGTCACACATCGCAACCCCATAAATCTCTCCTCCTGATCGATAAACAGATATCTCATCATTATCGATTCCAGCCATGATATTCAAGCCAAAAAAGAGATCAGCAGAATCCTGCCAGGTGAAAGGCCAGCATCAGGGTTTTAAACGAGGCTTTTTCTTCTTCGGTTTCAGGATTGTCAAGACCCATCCGCGCAAAAAGCGCTGTCAGGCTTTCCGGAATCTGATCCGGCAGTTTTTTCATGATATCAGGAAAAGCGGCAGCTTCCGGCAGAAGGGATTTCGCTGCCAGGGTTTTCAGGGAAAATGCAATAAAAAGCTCTTCACCGGTAAATGCGCTTCCACAGGGAAAATCCGGAAAAAGCCCCTGGGCCTTGAACTGACCAAGTATCTCTGCCAGACGCTGCGGGGTGTTGTGTGTATACGCTTCCGGGATCTGGTAATCCTCAGGGATTTTACCCGCTTCCTTGGCCTGAGCCAGAAGGGCTTTTTGGAACCTTGAATCTGCCACATTGAGCATCTCCTTGATCACATCCTGATCACATTTGCCCCTGAGATCGGCAATCCCGTATTCTGTAACAACAATATCCTTCAGGTGGCGGGGGATGGTGGTATAGGCATAATTATACACAATATTGGACAATGCATCGCCCTTTTCCATGCGGGTGCTCTTGATCATCATGATGCAGCGGCCATCTTCCAGAGCATGGGCCATGGATACAAAATTATACTGTCCGCCAACGCCGCTGATGACCGTACCATCTTCAAGTCCGTCCGAACTGATGGCCCCCAGCAGTGTGGCTTTCATGCCTGTGTTGCAGAACCGTCCGTTCTTGCGCTGCAATCTGCGCAGCACTTCATCGCCGTAAAGCTGATTGGCCACATCCACACCTGTCATTTCAAACTGCCGGCGTTCATCTTCAGGCATGGCGTTCAGATCATCGTAAAAGTCCTGGGGCCCGATAAAAAATCCACCGGTGAGGACCACACCGTTTTTCAATTGCTTGCCCAGGCAGTTGTCACTGATGGCGGCAAGGTTTTCCGGATCTGCCAACAGAGCTGAATAGCGCCTGTCTTTGCCAATGATCTGTCCGTTTTCATAAAGCAGATCCGATTGCAGTACACCAAACCGCTGCAGCTGCTCAAACTCTTTTTGGGTCAGGTACGGATGAAGGGTTTCGTCGTCCAGCATCATCTGGAGGATATCGCGGGGAATATCCATTGTCAGTTTACCGTCGTTGATCAGTTTCTGGATACCGATATGATGATAGACCCTGCGTTTGATCACCCCGTTTTTATACAGCTGAAGAAAACCATCCACCAGCATTTCCGTGGAACCATACAGCCCTTCTTCAAACACACCGGTTCCACCGGTCCGGGCAATGAGGTCTGGATATTTTTCCCCGGCACCGCTGGCAGCCACCAGGGCGTTGTATGCTGAATTTTCATTATGGCGCAGGTGCAGGTTATAGGCAACCGAGTCCCCCAGAGCGCCGATACCAATCTGAAGGGTACCGCTGTCTTTGATCAGTGTGGACACGTGAAATCCAATCATGAAATCCGGGATGCTGACCGGCTGGCGGGGAGCGATGAACAGCGGGTGGTAAAGTGCAGGATCATCAATAATAATATCATAGGCCTCGGGATCCACTTCTGCATCACCATACATGAACGGCAGATGCGTGTTGACAACACCGATGGTCAGCTGGTTGAACCCCTCCTTTTTCAGCTGCGCAAATTTGGCAATGGTTTCAAGTGCGGTATCCGCATTACAGCTGGTGCTGTATTTCACCCTGTCCCCGGTTTCCGATTTTGCAATGATCTGGGCAAAGACCCTGTTGTCGTGAATGCTGACATCCCGGACAGTATGGGTATAATTGGTGCTCATGTAATCCTGCTGCATCCTGGCATCATTTTTATATGCCCCGGCCTTGGTGTACAATTCATGGATACGGATATTTTCCGGCACACCGGTTGTGCGCAGATCCAGCATATAGTCCAGATCCGGCACGCCATTGAAATTACGCTCCAGAAACGGCCCCATGAGCCGCTTTTCAAGGTCTGTCGATGGAATGGGTTTTTCAAGGGACAGTGCCGTGAAAATACTCAGGTGTATCTGGGGGTTCTTCTTTGCCCGCTGGTACAGGGCATTGATCAACGGCACAGGCTTTCCCAGGCCCAAAGGCATTCCAATGGTGATATGATTCCCATATATTTTGACAATGTGGTCCACACACTGGTCAATATTCATGTACATCGGCTTTTGTTTGCTCATAACAGATCAATCCTTTGTTTTTAAAAAATAAACAGCTTTATATATACATATTCAGCAGCAATGGAGACCATCCCAGATACTGAATAAAATTTTTTGAATAAACACAATTTATTTTTAAAAGTCAAGTTTTTTAACCGGAAATGAAGCAGTCCATGGTCACGGCCGCCGGATCCCAAGCTTTTTCATGCGGGCGGTGAGCGTGGATGGATGGATGTCCAGAAACTGAGCCACCCCATCTGCTCCCCGGACTTTCCAGTTTTTCTGCTCCAGGGCCCAGAGAATATGATTGCGCTCATTTTCTGCAAGCGTGTGTCCATGGCCGACGTATTCCGGCAGGCAGGCGCCTGTCGTTAAATCCGCCACCCTGAATATTGGGGAATGATTGAGAACCAGGGCACGTTCAATGGTGTTTTCAAGCTCCCGGATATTTCCAGGCCAGGCGTAAGCCATCAGCTTGTCCATCTCTTCAACCGGAATTTTTTTAATTTTCCGGTTCATTTTTTTTGAAAACTGATGGACAAAATGGCGTACCAGCAGCGGAATGTCTTCCTTTCGTTCCCGCAGGGGTGGAACCTGAATGGGAAAAACATTCAGCCTGAAGAACAGATCTTCCCGGAATTTTTTGGCTTCAACCTGCCGGCCCAGGTCCTGGTTGGTGGCGACGATGAGCCTGAAATCGGAATGAATGGTCTCGTTTCCACCAACACGCTCGAATTCAGCGTTCTGAATCACCCGCAGCAGATTCACCTGGACACCCATGGGCAGGTCCCCGATCTCATCCAGAAACAACGTGCCGCCGTCTGCCTGTTCAAACCGCCCGATTCTCCGGCTGGCAGCTCCGGTAAAGGCCCCCTGTTCATGGCCGAACAGCTCGCTGTTGATCAATGTTTCCGTTAAAGCGCTGCAGTTGGCCTTGATAAACGGCTGGTGTTTCCGGAGGCTCTGGTGATGAATGGCATTGGCCACCAGTTCCTTTCCCACCCCGGTTTCTCCCATGATCAGGACCTTTGCATCTGTGGCAGCCACCTGTTCCACCAGATACAGCATTTTCCGGACTGCGGCACTGTCTCCGACAATATGGCTGAATCGGGCAGTTGGCCAGGATGGCTCCTGGACGTACTGGCGTTCCTTCTGCAGTTTCAATTCCAGCCCGGAAAGCGTTTCACAGGTTGACACATGATCAATGACCATGGCCAGCTGAAATACAAAAAATGAAAACCAGGGCATGTCTGATGTCTGAAAAACCGACCGCAGCAGACGATTGTCCAGATACAATACCCCGATCATTGATTGTTTAAAGCAGATCGGCACACAGATTCTTGACCGGATGGAGGTTCCTGGCACTTCATTCTGGATCACCGGCTTCTGGCTGCTGCCGGCTGCCGCCACCTGTTCAATCAATCCCATCGAGGATTCAAAATCCGGATCATTCACCTGATCCATTGTCAGATTTTTAGAGGCCCGAAGCAAGAGTGCCGGAGCGCTGGATGACGTGTGGACGTCCGGGTTCAGAAGAAAAACAGCACCCCGTTCCGACCCGGTGAGCTGATTGAGCGCGGACAGAATCTTTTGAAGCAGTTCTTTGGTATCTGACAGGTGAATGATATCTGAAACAAAATTCAATACAATACTGGAGACTCCCGGCGTATCGGGCTTCCCCATGAAAATACCCCTTAAGTCGCCCGGAATGATATCGGGATGATATTGAGACAGTCTGCTGCTGATCTGCTCTTTGGTTTTTTGAAGATTGGTTTCATCATTTTCCATCAGGTATCTGCGCAGCAGTTCCATCCGGGTATGGATCATTTCCAGTTCATGACCTGAGATTTCAAGCCAGTAAAGCGACTGCAGCAATGAATCCAGAATCTGATCTGAAGGGCTCTGGGAGCGGATTTCCAGAAGCGCTTTGTACCGGTACGCCAGCCCCTTTAAAAACACATTCCGGCCGGAAATCAGTTTTGTCACTTCTTTGGCCAGAGACAGTCCGAAAATTTTCGGGTACTGCCCTTTTTCCATGGCCCAGCACAATTCCAGAACATAGGGCCGATGGTGGAGAATATCAATATTGATCTTTTGGCACTTGTGGACAAATTTTTTTAAAAACGAAACCGAAACCGTGGTATTCCCTTTCAGATAGTGAAGATAGGCCAGAAACCCTTCAGCCAGCAGCCCGATATAATCGTTTTTTGTCTGATGGATCTGGGCATAGGTTTTTTCAACCTGCCTGAGGGCTTCATCCACGGAATCAATCATTAAAAACGCCGTATTGATCGAGGCTGTTGCAAAGGCTGCATTCTGAAGATCTCCAGCCTCCCGGCAGGAATTTTCAAGGGCATCAAGCATGCCCAGACCCTGAGTAATCTGGCCGACATAGGTATAGCACTGCCCCACTGTGATGGTGACCAGTGAGGGGAAACCGGTTTGAGGATATTTTTCAATATCGGAAACAGATGCCTCGTAATGGCTGATCACTGATTTATACCGGCCCTGCCAGAACGAAAAAAAAATCTTGAATGAAATTGCAGCACCCATCAGCCGGGCATCGTTGCACTGACCCGCAAGTGCCCATCCGGTTTGAAACGTCTTGATGGCTTTATCATAGCGGTTCAGAAGCCATTCATTTTTTGCAAGGTGCATCTGGATCAATGCCTGGGATGCCATATCCTTTTGCTTTACCGCCCGGGTGAGGGCATCGTTTAAAATATCCACCACCTGGGCTGTGTTCTGCTTTGCTGTGGAAACCTTTGAATATTTAATGGCCATCTGGATAAACAACGCATCCACCCGGTCCCCGCTTAAAAGCAGCAGATCAGATTTTAATTTTTCATAACACTCCAGGGCTTTGTCTGACTGGTATTGCCGCACAAAGGCGTCTCCAGCCGCCAGAAGCCCTTTGCATCCTGTTTCATCATTGGTGATCTGCAACAGGAACCCGGCGATTTTGGTAATGTCAGCCCGGGTTTGGGAGGCATCATCCAGAAACAGCTGTGCGATCTTCTGAAAAAACTGTTTTTGATGCTCACTGTCCTTGGAAAAATCATTGTCAAACAACTTTACAATATCCACCAGCGGGTGATTGTCCAGGTGCTGAGTCATGTGCGATGCTGTCATTTTGCCTCCTCTGTGACAAAACAGGTAAAAAAAGTATTCTCACACCCTAATCAAAAACAGGTCCGGGGTCAAAAACAAAACACCATATTTGATCTTTTTGATATCAAATATGGTTCAGCCAGCGAGGAATGGCGCCACACCATTCCCACAACCCGCTGAAATTAAAACATAAAAAATTTGGCATGCCCTTTGCTAATCTCATCTCGAAGGGGGATAACCCCAGATGAATCTTATCACCTTAATACGGGGGGACTGATGTACACACTGGATTTCAATGAAGCAATGTGTGCTGCCTGCGACAGCCATGACTGTCTGGTAAAATGTCAGCACATGGCAATTGACCTGGAAACTGCAAAGGCAGAGATGGCAAAAATCATCCGCAAAGAGCCGTCTTTTGTGCTCCACGACTGCGTCACCTGCTATGCATGTGAAGAATATTGCCCCAACGGAAACCATCCCTTTTATCTGATTGTTGTCCGGCAGGAGGCGCTCGGGATCCAGCCCCTGCCCGACCCCATTGTCACGCGCGGCATCCAGTCCGGCATCCCCTTTCGCGGCGAACCCGACATCCAGGAGATGTCTGGAACGGCTTTGAACATGGGCGTGTTCAGCAGCCTGACAAACCGGGTAAAAAGCCGCCTGTTTGAGGGACTTCCAATCATATCGGAAGATCCGCGCAAAATGTTCCATTACTTCTGCCAGCTGATGTATCTTCATTATGCCAGAACATCTGTGATCAACCAGCGGCTGGATCAGATCATTCAGACCCTTGCCGCTCATAATGCAGACTCAATTGTCCATTTCCATGATGAATGTTACGGCACATACGCATCGTACGCCCCGGCTTTTGGCATTGATGTTCCGTTCAAATCCATTCACCTGTTTGATTATCTTTACCACAAACTGCTTGAGCTCAAAGACGAGATTGTCCCCTTAAACTACACCGTGGCCTACCAGCGGCCGTGCTCATCCAGACTCTCACCAGATACACACCCATATGTGGCCAAAATTTTTGATCTTATCGGTGTTGAGCACAAAGCACGGGAATTCACAGGTGAAAACGCCCTTTGCTGCGGCGCCACCATACTGGCCCAGAAAAAGGAGGGCAGCCGGCAATATTGCGAAAGCCTTCAGAAAAAAAACATCGACGACATGAAAAAAGCCGGTGCGCAGATCTGCGTGTTCAATTGCCCGGCCTGCATGCAGACGCTGGGCAAAACCGTGGGCAAAGCCGGCATCATGCCGCTGTTCATGAGCGATCTTTGCAGACTGGCCATTGGCGAAACCATCGGATAACAGAGGAGAAAACCATGGGGAAGATCTTATCGGCATTAATGGAGATTGTGGGCGAAGACCATGCATCAAATCGAAACGAAGAGCTGTTCACCTATTCAAAGGATCTGGGCACGGCCCCTCCGCAATGGCCTGAATATGTAGTAGTTCCCAAAACCACGGCAGAGGTTCAGAAAATTGTTTATCTGGCCAATCAGCAAAAGATCCCCATTGTTCCGCTGGGTGGCGGCATGACCCTGGCCGGACTGGCCCTGCCACTGAAAGGGGGCATCATCATTGATTTAAAGCGGCTGGACACCATTCTTGAAATCAATCCTGAAGCCCGGTACATGGTGGTCGAAGCCGGCATCTCCAATGGAAAGGTCACGGCCTTTCTTAAAAAAAACCACCCCAGACTCATGCATTCAGAACCCGGGGCTCCGCCGGCTGCGACCATTGGTGGAAACCTTGCCATCCATGGCCAGGGGGATCTGGCCCACCCCTATGGGTTTAATTCCGACATGATCAACGGCATGGAAGTGGTCCTGCCCACCGGAGAGATCGCCCGGTTCGGGTCCTGTGCCGTGGGTTCTGGATGGTACACCATGCACCCGCTCCCGGATCTGGGCCTTTTCTGCGGATGGAGCGGCTGCACCGGAATTATTACCAAGGTTTCGTTAAAATTATACCCCCACAAAAAATTCCGGTATACGGATATGTTTGTGGTCCAGAACGAAGCACTCATTCCGGAAATCCTGCATGAAATCACTCACCTGGGACTGACCGAAGACCTGCTTTCCTCCAGTTCCAAAATACCGCCGGCCCTGGACGGACTGCACCATATCAGTATCAATATTGCCGGCGATCTTGAAACGGAAATTGAATTCAAACGCCACATGATTTTTGATGTGGCCCTTTCAAAATATATCCGCGAGGGTTCCGGCGGTATCGGCGGCCTCTCAGATGAAAGATCCAGACCCCAGGTCAGTAAATCCTCAGACTGGAAAAAAGGCGGTGGATTCGAGTACGTCGGAGCCATCATCCCGGTCTCAGCCTATCCGGAATGCTATCGCAAAGGGGTGGAGATCAGCACCCGCCATGAGATTCCCTACACGGTTCTCGGAAGGGTTATCGGATGTGCCCATGCCATGATGTTTTCCTGGTCCTATGCCTTTAACCGGGCAGATCAGGACACCATTACCCATGCCCGGAACGCCCTGCACGAAACCGATGACCTGGTGATGGAAATGAACACCACCATCTGGAAACCAGCCGTATATGGACAAAACCTGATGATGTCACGCATGGATCCGGCCACAAAGGCACTGATGAAGAAGGTCAAAACCCTTCTTGATCCCAACAATATTATGAATCCGGGAAACTGGGAGGTGATCTGATGAAGCTGTCTGAATATGCATACCAGGATGTCATTCACCGCTGTTTTCGATGCGGCTACTGCAAATTCCCTGTTAACTGGGATGATGTGACCAATTGCCCGTCCTATGCACGGTTTCGAACCGAAAGCTTTTCCAGCGGCGGCCGCCTGTGGCTGATCCGCGCCTGGGTAAACGGAGAATTGCCATGGTCTGAACATCTTGCCAGAATCGTTTATTCATGCACTGCCTGTAAAAATTGTGTTGAAAAATGCCCCCATAGTTTTGGAGAAGACCTGGTGAACATGGTTGTTGCTGCCAGAACCCTGATGGTCAGCCAGGGAAAGGTACCCAAGCCTGTAAAGGATTTTTTGCAGAACACCCAGTTGCACGCAAACCCCTACGGCATCCCGGCCAGAAAACGCGGAAACTGGATGGAAGGCGTGGATATTCCGGAATATAACGGCCAGGAATATCTGTTCTATACCGGGTGTGAAGGCGCGTTTGACCCAAGGGCACAGAAGGCGGCAAGAGCTGTGGCCCGGCTGCTGCTGTCTGCAGGCCTCAGCGTCGGCGCCCTCAAAACCGGTGAGCTTTCCGACGGCAACGAAGCAAATCTTCTGGGAGAAGATGCACTGATGGAAACCCTTGCCCAGAAGAATATCGAGCGGTTCTCGCAGCTTGGCGTAACAAAAATCATCACCCTGTCTCCCCATTCCTACCATATTTTCAAAACCGCTTACCCAGATCTGGGAGGGAATTATCAGGTCTCTCACTACACCCAGATTCTTGCAGCACTGCTGCAAAAAGGTCAGCTCAAAGCCCCTGAAGCATCCGGACTGCGCATCACTTTCCATGACCCGTGTTTTCTGGGGCGGTGGAATCATGAATATGATGCCCCGCGAAATGTCATCAAATCCTTTAAAGGTGCTCAGTTCAAAGAGATGGAGCGATGTCGGAACGGTGCATTGTGCTGCGGCGGCGGGTCTGGAAATTTTTTTACGGATTTTTTAGGCGGCAGCGAAGACAGCCCGGCCAGAATCCGAATCCGGCAGGCGGTGGAAACACAGGCCCAGATTCTTGCAGTGGCATGCCCCAACTGCCTGACCATGCTGGAAGACGCCTGCATATCAGAAGGGCTGGAAAAAGATATCATTGTCAAGGATATTTCAGAGCTCTTTTTTACCCGTCAATGACTCAGTGCATCCAGGAGTGGACAAAACCGGTTCCAGGCTGATATATATCGTCATGAACCCTTATCCATCTTTATCCAAAGGAGAACCGGATCATGACCGATACGATGCAGCGATTATGCCAGCACAGATCCATCCGCCGATTTCTTGACCAGCCAATTGAGCCGGGTGTCATTGAAACCATTATCCAGGCTGGACAGGCTGCATCCACCTCACACCATGTCCAGGCCTACACCATCATTCAGGTCAACCGGCCGGATCTGCGCAAACAGATTGCAGATCTGGCCGGTCCCCAGCCCTGGGTTGAACAGGCGCCGGTTTTCCTGGTGTTCTGCGCAGACCTTGGCCGCCTTGAAACCGCCTGCAGCATGCACGGGACACTGCCGGAAAACGGATGGACCGAGCTGGGGATCGTTGCCACTGTGGATACGGCACTGGCTGCCCAGAACATCCTGGTGGCTGCGGAATCCATCGGTCTTGGCGGGGTGTTTATCGGCGGTATCCGGAATGATCCTGCCACGGTCTGCTCTTTGCTGAATATTCCGGACAATGCCTATCCAGTGTTCGGCATGTGCCTGGGATACCCGGATCAGCCGCCGGATATCAAACCCCGACTGCCCCTTGACCTGATTTTTCATCAGGACTCCTATCCGGGTCCGGAAAAAAACAGCCGGATACAGGAGAGACTGACATCCTATGACCAGACAATGAATACCTATTACCTGAACCGGGATTCCAACCTGAAAGACCAGACCTGGACCCGGCAGATGGCAGATTTCATGGGTAAGGCAACCCGTCCCCACATGAAACCCTTTCTGGAAAAAAAAGGATTTTTTCTTCGATGAATCAGACCCCTTCTCCCCAAAATTACAAAACCGTTCTGAATCGGCATTACCATCAGGAAAACCTGACCCATGCCATTTTTTCAGCCCTTGAAAAAGCTGGAACAGATACCGCCGCCCTGACCATTGACAGTCTCGGGCCCATGGAGGAACTGCACATTGCCGGCCGCAAAGCCACGATGCGCCTTGGCCGGTCTGCAGGGCTCAGGCCCGGCATGACCGTTCTGGACATTGGATGCGGAATCGGAGGACCGGCCCGGACCCTTGCCCATTTTTTCGGATGCCGTGTCATCGGCATTGACCTGGCTGAAGCCTTTTGCATTGCGGCAGGAGCGATCACGCAAAAAATGAAACTGACCCATCTGGTGAATATCCTCCATGCAGATGCACTGGCGTTGCCGGTCAAAAACAGCGCACTTGATATTGTCTGGGCCCAGCATGTGACCATGAACATCCCGGACAAACCAGGGCTTTTCACGGAAATCAACAGGGTTCTCAAGCCCGGTGGCAAGCTGGTGCTGTACGAAATTCTGTCCGAATGCAGCCATGATCTTTATCTTCCCCTGCCCTTTGCCACAGACAGTGCCCTGTGTTTTCTGCAATCCGAGGCAGATCTGTCTGCCGATGTTCAGGCAGCAGGGTTCCACCCCCTGGTATGGGAGGATATCACTTCATCTGCCCTTGAAACCCAGCAAAAAGTCATCAATGCCATCCATCAAAAAGGACTGCCCGTACTCAACCCCGGCATCCTGCTGGGCCCGGATTTTGTGCTGATGGCCCAGAACCTTCTCAAAAATCTGGAAACAGGACGGATTCAAATTCTCGAAGCGATCCTGACCTGTTAATAGATTACAAATTTGAAAAATATAGGTTACAAATTTGTAATCTATATTTTTATTCCTGTTATTATTTCTTGATTAAGAATCACTTGAGAAATATTTTCATATAAATAAATTATTATATTTCAATTCTTTAAAAATTATATTCTATTTTCAATCCATTCTGGAACGCTCATTGCTTTTTAATTTTTCAACTGGAAGCGGCACAATGCCAATCAACCCGGATGAAACAAAAAAGGAAAGCAAAATGAGAAAAATAGCGATTTACGGAAAAGGCGGCATCGGCAAATCCACCACCACCCAGAACATCGTTGCAGGGCTGGTGGAAGCCGGCAAAAAAATAATGGTTGTGGGGTGTGATCCCAAAGCGGACTCTACCCGGCTTCTGCTCAACGGCCTTGCACAACGGACGGTTCTGGACACCCTGCGGGAAGAAGGCGAAGATGTCCTGCTGGAAGATGTCCGAAAAGTCGGGTATGGCGGCACACTGTGCACCGAATCCGGAGGACCTGAACCAGGTGTCGGGTGTGCCGGAAGGGGGATCATCACTTCGATTAACCTGCTGGAGCAGCTGGGAGCTTACTCAGAAGATGAAAATCTGGATTATGCCTTTTACGATGTTCTGGGTGATGTTGTCTGCGGCGGGTTTGCCATGCCCATCCGGGAAGGGAAAGCCCAGGAAATCTATATTGTTGTTTCCGGTGAAATGATGGCCATGTACGCTGCCAACAACATCTGCAAAGGAATCGTCAAATTTGCCGAAGCCGGCGGGGTTCGCCTGGGCGGTCTGATCTG